>DATDCR010000179.1:0-6835 GCA_036524215.1 Burkholderiales bacterium | reverse complement strand
AAACCACTGCACTGCGCCGGCTGCTGAAGAAGAAGGATTTCGTCTACATGCCGGTCGCCTACGACCCGCTCGGCGGGCGCCTCTTGCAGAGCCTCGGCTTCGAGTGCGTGTACACCGGAGGCTTCGTCACCGGCGCATCACGCTGCACCTCGGAGCCGCTGCTCACCATGGACGAGCAGCTGCGCGTCGCGGGAGACGTGGCGGCAGCGATCGAGATTCCGCTGGTCGTTGACGGCGGCGCCGGGTTCGGCGAGCCGCTGCATACCATGCGCACCGTGCGCGAGTGCATCCGCGCCGGAATCGCCGGCGCGCACATCGAGGATCAGCTCTATCCCAAGCGCGCGCACTACCACAAGTACGTCGCGCACGCCGTGCCGCGCAAGGAGTTCGCGGCGAAGATCGCCTTCGCCTGCCGGCAGCGCGACCGCTCGGACGCCGACTTCGTCGTCATCGCGCGCACCGACACCTGCCGCTCCGAGGGCCTGAAGGAGGCGGTGGCGCGCATCAACCTCGCCGCCGACGCGGGCGCCGACCTGGGGCTCATCTTTCCGCGCAACGCCGATGAGATGAAGAAGGCACCGAAGCAGGCGCGCATCCCGCTCGTCTACGTCATCAGCCGCGGCAATCGCGACGGCCGGCCGCTGCCGAGCGCGCAGGAACTCGCCGACATGGGCTACAAGGCGGCGATCGACGCGCTCACCTATCTCCTCGCCAGCTTCCACTTCGCCAAGCGCGCCTACCGGGAGATCAAGCGCACCGGCGGGTACACGGGCTTGAGCAACGAAGAATGCGTGGCCGCGCGCCACGAGATCGAGACCCTCGTCGGCCTGGACGAGTTCTACCGGATCGAGGAACAGACCGTCGAGAAGAAGTGACTCAACCGGCGGGCGGCGGCGGTCTTCCGTCGGACGGGCCTTTCAGCTCGACCGTGTTTCCTTCGGGGTCGGTGAGGTAGATCGAGACCCCGTTGCCCTCCGCGCCGTAGCGCTCCCGGATCGGGCCGAGGGGCACGTTATGCCGCTTGAGGTGAGCAACGATCGCTTCCTGGTCGAACGGCTCGACGCGAAAGCAGAAATGGTCGAGGTTGAGACGGCCGGCCTCCGGCGACGCCAAGCCGCGCTTCTGCGCTTCGACGAGGTCGAGCATGCATTCGCCGACCCGCAGATGCGACATGGCGAAATCCGGGCGGTACGCGATGTGTTCCGCGCCCAGCACGTCGCAATAGAAGGCGCGCATGAGGGCGATGTCCCGCACTCGCAGGACGAGATGGTCGATTTTCCGAATCCGGATATTTGCCATCCCTTATCATGACTGCGATGAAGATCTGGTACCAGAGCCTTTTCGATGCCGGGCGCCTGCCGGCGTACTTCGAGGGCATCCGCAAACGCGCGGCGTCGATCGGCCGTGCGGGCACCGAAGTCCATCTGCAGGGGATGCCCGAGGGAATCTATGGCGGCCGCACGCCGGCCGAGGTGGTGGTCTATCCCTACATCGCCGCGCTGCACGCGCAGATCATCCTCGATAACGCCCTGCGCGCGCAGCGCGAAGGCTACGACGTGTTCGCGCTCGGCTCGGTGCAGGATCCGGCCATCGAGGAGGCGCGCTCGCTCGTCGACATCCCGGTGGTCGGGTACGGCGAGGCGGCGATGCACTTCGCGTGCCTCCTCGGCAGCCGCTTCGTCTTCATCGCCTTCGGCGAGCGCTTCGACCAGATGCTCGACGTGCGCGTGAAGCGCATCGGCCTTGCCGAGCGCGCGCTGCCGACGATGCTGATGGAGCGCACCAGCTTTGCCGACGTGGGCAAGGGGCTGGATAACGCTGCCGCTCTCGTAGAAATTTTTTCTCAAACTGCACGAAAAGCCATTGCGCTCGGCGCCGAGGCGATCATCCCGGGCCAGCTCTACCTCAGCGAAGCGATCGCGCGCGCCGGCGTGACGCGCATCGACGAGGCCCCCATCGTCGACGGGCTCGCCGCCACCATCAAGATGGCCGAATCCATGTCCGACCTGAAGAAGCTCGGCATCTCGGTCACCCGCCGCGGCTACACCCATGCTCAAGCGCCGAAGGACGTGCTCGAGCAGGCGCGCAATTTCCACAAGAGAAAATAGCCATGAAAAGACTCCTGGTCGTCCTCGCCCTCATCGTCGCCGGCAGCGCGCTGGCGCAGACGTTTCCGTCAAAGCCGATCCGCGTCGTCGTTCCCTTCCCGCCCGGCGGCGGCACCGACATCGTCGCGCGCACGGTCACGCCGAAGATGGCGGAGATCCTCGGCCAGCCCTTCGTCATCGAGAACCGCGCCGGCGCCGGCGGCAACATCGGCACCGAGGTCGTGGCGAGGGCGCCCGCGGACGGCTACACGCTGCTCGTTGCGAGCGCATCCAGCGCCATCAACACCACGCTGGTGCCGAATCTCTCGTGGGATCTCTCGCGCGACTTCGCGCCGGTGATTCTGATGGTGGTGAACAACCACCTCCTCGCAGCGCATCCTTCGGTGCCGGCGAACAACGTGAAGGAGCTCCTCGCCCTCGCCAAGGCGAAGCCCGGCTATGTCACCTACGCCTCCTACGGCCCGGGCAGCTCCGCGCACCTCACCGCCGAGCTCTTCAAGCTGATGGCCGGCGTCGACCTCCTGCACGTGCCGTACAAGGGCGCGGCGCCCGCGGTGAACGACCTGCTCGGCGGGCAGGTGAACATCATCTTCGCCGACGTGGCGGCGATGCTGACGCACATCAAGTCCGGCAAGCTGAAGGCGCTCGGCATCGGGTCGCTGAAGCGCTTCGAGGGGCTGCCCGACGTGCCGACCATTGCCGAGTCCGGCGTGCCGGGCTTCGAGGCCGGCGGCTTCCTGGGGCTGGTCGCGCCCGCGGGCACGCCGCGCGCCGTGATCGACGCGCTGAACGCCGCCGGGCAGAAGAGCCTCGCGATGCCCGACGTGCGCGTGCGCCTTCTCGGGCTTGCCAGCCCCCCGATGGGCGGCTCCCCGGAGCAGTTCGGCGAGCACATGAAGCGCGAGGTCGACAAATGGGCGCGCGTGATCCGCGCGGCGAATATCAAGCCGGAGTGAGACCGCTGCCGACGCCGCAACACGGCCGTTCTGGCGTAGGATGCATGCATGCCGCGCAAAGCGAAGAGCACCGGTTCGAAAGCGCGCCGCATCACCGCGGCGCCCCGCGCCGAGGAAAGCGCGCCGCTTCCCGATCACATCATCGAGCGGCCCGACGGCTTCTACTGGGAATCGAAGAGCGGCGAAGGCCGCGGTCCGTTCACCACGCGTGCGGAGGCGGAGGCCGACATGCTGTCGGGCGGCGCAGTCGCGGCCGAGGACGGCGGCGCCGAGGACGGCCTGCAGGAAGCGGAGTCCGAGCTCGGCATCAACGAGTGGATCGATCCCGACACCGGCGGTCCCGCGGAGGACAACGTCCCCCGCATCGAAGACCACTGAATTAGCGCCGCGCCACGTCCGCCAGCAGGCTGTTCAGCGTGAGCGGGTCGACCGGCTTCGTCAGGTGGTGATCAAAACCGGCGTCGCTGGCGCGGCGGCGATCGGCGTCCTGTCCCCAGCCGGTTAGCGCCACCAGCGTAAGGTCGTCGCCGTGGCGCAGGCGCAGCAGCCGCGCCACGTCGTAGCCGTTGGTGCCTGGCATGCCGATGTCCAGGATCGCGACGCGCGGACGGAACTGATCGCCGAGGAGCACGGCCGTATCGCCGTCGTAGGCGACGCGCACCTCGTGGCCGTAGAGCGCGAGGACGCGCTGCAGGGAGTCGGCGGCGTCGCGATTGTCGTCGGCGACGAGCACCCGCAGCGTGCGTGCCGGCTCGGCCTCGGAGGGCGCCTTCTTCTGGGCGACGCGCGGCTGGCCGCGCGAAAGCGGCAGGCGCACGCAGGCTTCGGTGCCCTGGGCAGATTGCGCCGGCCGGATGTCGATCGCGCCGTCGTGCAGGTTGAGGATGCCGTTGACCAGCGTCAGGCCGACGCCCGGCTCGGCGTGCACGTCCATGCCGACGCCGGTGTCCTCGATCGAGACCATCACCGAGCCGCCCTCCACGGACGCCGTGATGTCGATCGAGCCGCGCGATTGCATGTGCCGCGCGGCGTTCTTGATCAGCGTGGAGAAGACCTGCGCCAGGCGCGCCGGGTCGGCGTCGAGCGCGACGCGCTCGCTCGGCAGCAGCACCGAGAGGTGATGCCCGGCGGCGTTGATGTGCGGGCGGCTCGCCTCGAGCGCCATGTCGATCACCACCTCGAGCGAAACGACTTCCTTGCGCAGCACGAACTTGCCGCGCGAGATGCGCTCGATGTCGAGCAGATCGTCGATCAGGCGCGAGAGCTGGTCGATCTGGCGCTCGATGACGCCCTGGCTCCAGGCCACCTCCGGATCGTGCGGCCCCTTGCGGCCGAGAATCGCCACGGCGTTACGGATCGGCGCGAGCGGGTTGCGCAGCTCGTGCGCGAGCGTGGCGAGGAACTCGTCTTTCCTGCGATCGGCTTCCTTCTGCTCATGGATGTCCATGCCCGTCGACACCCAGCCGTCGACGTGGCCGGCGCTGTCGCTGGTCGGCGTGAAGGCGAACTTGACCCAGCGGCGCCCGGCGCCGGGCAGCGCGACGAACCGCTCGTACTGCGTCGGCTCGCCGGCAAGCACGCGATCGATGAACGGCTGGATCTCGCGCACCGCGCGCGCGCCGATCAGCTCGTCGATGCGCCGGCCGACGATGTCCTGGGGCGCACGCGCCACCCATTTCGCGTACGTGGAATTGACCCACAGGAAGCGGCCCTGCCGATCGAAGCGCATGGCCGCGACCGGCATGGTCTCCGTGACGACGCGAAGCTCCTCCCCCGGATCGATCTTCATCAGCGAGGCGCATGGTAGCGAAGCGGCGCCGCCGCAAATATCGCCATTTCCACTACAACTCACAAATCATTTCATTCAGCACGCGCGGATCGATCGGCTTGGTCACGTGGTGGTCGAAGCCGGCGTCGGCGGCTTGCTTGCGATCGGCCTGCTGTCCCCAGCCGGTGAGCGCGATGAGCTTGAGCGAGCGCCCGTGCTGCTCGCGCAGCCGCCGCGCCACGTCATAGCCGTTCACGCCGGGCATGCCGATGTCGAGCACGGCCACGAGCGGAGAGAATTCGCGCGCCAGCTCGATGGCGGACAAGCCGTCGTAGGCGACGCGCACCTCATGGCCATAGAGCGCGAGAAGACGCGACAGCGAATCGGCCGCATCGCGATTGTCGTCGGCCACCATCACGCGCAGGCGCGGCGCGCGCTTCTCGGGCTTGCCCGGCGCCGCGGCCGGTTGCGCTGCGGCGCCGGCGATCGGCAGGCGCACTTCGAAGCGGCTGCCTCGCCCCTCGCCCAGGCTCGCGGCCGTGACGCTGCCGCCATGCAGCTGCACGATGGCGCGCACCAGCGCAAGGCCGAGGCCGAGGCCGGCACGCGCATGCTCGGGTCCCGCCCACTGCGAAAAAGGCTCGAAGATCACCGCGGCGAGCGACGGCGGAAAACCCATGCCGTTGTCGGTCACGCAGACGATCGCCTCGGCGCCCTGGCGCGTGACGTCGAGCCCGATGCTGCCTCCGGGCGGGGTGTACTTGGCGGCATTGTTGAGAAGGTTCGAGAAGACCTGCGCGAGGCGCGTCGGGTCGGCGTCGACCGTAATCTCGCCCGCCTCCTGGCGCACCGCCAGGCGATGGCGCGCCGACTCGATATGCGGCTGGCTCGTCTCCATCGCGATGTCGAGCACTTCCTTCAGCGCGACGCGCTGCCGGCGCAGCAGCAGCTTGCCGCTCGAGATGCGCGCGATGTCGAGCAGGTCGTCGATGAGGCGCGACATCTGGTCGACCTGCCGCTCGATGACGGCACGGCCCCATTGCGCGTCCGCCCCTGTGCCGCCGTTCGCCGCGAGAAGGCCGACGGCGTTGCGGATCGGCGCCAGCGGATTGCGCAGCTCGTGCGCCAGCGTGGCGATGAACTCGTCCTTGCGGCGGTCGGCCTCGCGCAGCGCGCGCTCCAGACGCTTCTCCTCCTGCACGTCGGCCGTGATCACCACCCAGCTCGAGACGCGGCCGCGCGAATCGCGGATCGGCGTGAACACGCCGCGCACCCAGCGCTCGCCCAGGCCGCGCAGGTGGGCGAGGCGCTCGTAGGGCACCTGCTCGCCGGCGAGGACGCGCTCGATGTGAGGGCGCAGCGCCCGCAGCTGGTCCGGGCTCATCACCTGGTCGAGGCGGCGGCCGACGATGTCGCGCGCCGGCATGCCGAGCCATTGCGCGTAGATGGCGTTCACCCATTCGTAGGTCTCGTCGCGGTTCACGCGCAGCACGGCCATCGGCAGCGCGTCGAGCAGGATGCCGAGCTGCTCCTGCGTTTCCCGGCGCTCGTGGATGTCGTAGACGACGGAGATCCAGCCGTTCGGCTCCGCCGAATTGCCGAAGGTCGGCGTATAGGTCGCCGCCACCCAGCGCCGGCCGAGCCCCGGGAAATCGGCCAGCCGCTCGTACGACGGCCGCTCGCCGGAGAGCACGGCGTCGATATGCGGCCGGATCTCCTCCATCGCGCGCTCGCCGATCACCTCGACCAGGGGCCGGCCGACGATGTCGGACGTATCGCGCTTCATCCAGTGGCAGTACACGCGGTTCACCCACAGGATGCGCGTAAAGGCATCGCAGCGGATGACGGCAGCCGACATGGTGTCCGTCACGAACTGCAGCTGCGCCTCGCTGCGGCTCTGCTCGGTGACGTCCATCGTGATCGAGGCCACGAAGCGCCGCCCGCCAGTGTCGCGCAGCGGGAATTTCACGCTGTGCAGGAGCCGCTCGCCCCCCGGCGTGGCG
>DATDCR010000178.1:0-15241 GCA_036524215.1 Burkholderiales bacterium | reverse complement strand
GCGCGAGAACCGTCAGCGGCAGCAGCAGTGCTGCGAAAAACATGCGCACGAGCATGGCTCCTCCTTTTGTGCGATGTTCCGCAACCGTACCGTTCCGACGGGATGGGGATTTGATCCAAATCAAGAGAATCCGAAGCGCGCGGCGTAGCGACCTCGCGCGCGTCGTCGAGATCGACGCCCTCATCACCAAGGTGAGGAAGCCCGCGTACTGGACCTCGCTGCTGCGCCGCTACGGCGGCCGCCAGCGCGGCCGCTTCTTCCTCGTCGCCGAGAGCGAGGAAGGCGTGCAGGGCTACATCGTCGGCGACGTGCGCGACTGGGAATTCGGCTCGCCGCCGTGCGGCTGGGTGTTCGGCCTCGGCGTGCATCCCAGGGCGCGCCTGAGCGGCCTCGCCACCGAGCTGCACGACGAGATCTGCCGCAGGCTGCGCGCGAGCGGCGTGGACAAGCTGCGCACGGTGATCGCGCGCGACAACGGGCTCATGCTCGCCTTCTTCCGCAGCCAGGGAATGATGGCGGCCCCGCTGATCACGCTCGAGAAGGACCTCGATTGAAGCGACGTTCATGAAGCTGCAGGAGAACACGCGGCTCGCGCTCTACAGCGTGCTCGAGTTCGCCGCGCAGCCGGGGCGGCAGCTCTCGGCCGCCGAGATCGCCTCGCGCTACGACGTGTCGCCGCACCACCTGGCAAAGGTGCTGAAGAAATTGCGCGGCGCGGGCGTGCTCGCCGCCGCGCGCGGCGCCGGCGGCGGTTATCGCTTTGCGGCCAACCCGAAGCGCGTGACGCTGCTCGAGGTGATCGGTCTGTTCGAGCAGATCGGGCCGGCGCGCGTCGGACCGGGCGCGCACAATGCAGTGGAGCGCGCGCTCGAGGAGGTGCTGGCCGAGATCGACGAGACCGCAAGGGCCACGTTCGGCTCGATCACCATCACCACGATGCTCAAGCTGATGGAGCGCCATCGGTAGCTTGATCCTGGTCAAGGGCTCGCGCGAAAACGAGTGACATCCTGACCCGATGCTCAGCATGGCGAGCGCGTTTTCCCCTATGGCGCCGAGCTTCGACGAGCCGGTCGCGATGCTCGAGGCCTGCCACGGCCGCATCGAGGCGCAGCTGCAGACGCTCGAGAAGCTGGTCGAGCACCTCGCGGACTACGGCAACGATGCCGAGGCGCGCGATGCGGCGCGCTTCGTCATGCGCTATTTCGACACCGCAGGCGCCGACCACCACCGCGACGAGGACGAGGACCTGTTTCCGCTCCTTCGCCGTCGCGCCGCGGAGCAGGAGCGCGCCGAGATCTCGGCGGTGATCAACGAGCTCGAGGCCGACCATCGCACGATGGAGCTGCAGTGGTCGCGGCTGCGCGAGCGCCTGACCCGCATCGCGCAGGACAACGGGGCCGAGCTCAGCGCCACGGACATCGCCGGCTTCGCCTGGCTCTATCGGCGGCACATCGAGCGCGAAGCGGCGGCGGTGCTGCCTTTCGCGCGCCAGGCGCTGAGCGAAGCAGAGCGCGCGCGCCTTGGCGAGCGCATGGCCGCGAGGCGACGGCGCAAGGACTAGCCGCCATGGATCCCGTAGCGCCACGCTCGCTGCCGGTGATGTTCTCCTGCAAGGGCTGCGCGGACTACGGCAACATGGCCTGCGAGGTGGCCGGCGTGCTGCAGGCGCGCGGCCTGGTCGAGGCGGCGTGGCTCGGCGCGCCGGCCGAGGAAGCGCGGCATGCCGCCCGGGCGCGCAGCCGCGCCCCGCTCTATGCGATCGACGGCTGCGCGAAGCGCTGCGCCCTGCAATGGCTTTCCGGCCATGGCGCGCGGGCGAAGCGTCACATCATCCTCGCCGCTCCGGGCGATACCGCGGAGCAGATCGCAGAACGCATCGCCTCGGGGTGGTGATCCACCTCCAGTAGAATGCGCCGCATGAAAATTCTGCTTGCGGTGGATGGATCGAAGGCGGCGCTGGGCGCCGTCAAGTTCGTCATCGAGCACGCCGGGTGGTATCGCGACAAGCCGACGATCGAGCTCGTCACGGTGCATCTGCCGGTGCCGAAGCTGCCGCGCATGGGCGCGGCCGTCGGCAAGGCGCAGATCGAGAAGTACTACCAGGAGGAGGGCGAGCAGACGCTCGCCGAAGCCAAGAAGCGGCTCGAGCGCGCCGGCCTGCCGTTCGAGGCGCGCGTGCTCGTCGGCCCGGTGGCCGAGACGCTGGTCGCGCACGCCTCGAAATGCGGCTGCGAGCTTCTGTGCATCGGCAGCAAGGGGCGCAGCGAGCTCGGCAAGGCGCTGATGGGCTCGACCGCCACCAAGGTGCTGCAGATCTCGGATGTCCCCGTCCTGCTCGTGAAATGAACGTGGTGGAGCTCGATGTCGAGGGCATGACCTGCGCCGCCTGCGCGGCCCGCATCGAGAAGAACCTCAACAAGCTGGACGGCGTCGAAGCGAGCGTCAACCTGGCCACGGAGAAGGCGACCGTGCGCTATGCGCCGGCGCTCGGCGTCGAGGCGCTCATCCAGCGCATCCGCGACAGCGGCTACGACGCGCGCGTCTCGCGCGAAGGCGAGCTGCGCGATCACGCCGCGGCGAGCCGCAAGGCACGCAACGCCTTCCTTTTGGCCGCGCTCCTGACTTTGCCGCTGCTCGCCCACAGCCTGCTGCCCGGCTGGGCGCAATGGCTCGTCGCCACGCCGGTGCAGTTCTGGGCCGGCGCGCGCTTCTATCGCGGCGCCTGGAAAGCCCTGCGCGGCGGCGCCGCCAACATGGACGTGCTGGTGGCGCTCGGCACGAGCGCCGCGTACGCGTTCTCCGCGGCGGTGCTGTTCCTGCACATCCCGGGTCATCTGTATTTCGAGGCCGGCGCCGTGGTGATCGCGCTGGTCCTGCTCGGCAAGTATCTCGAAGCGCGCGCGAAGGCGAAGGCCGCGCAATCGCTCGAGGGCCTGATCCGGCTGCAGCCGAAGCTCGCCTACGTGGAGAAAGACGGCAAGCTCGTCGAGGTGGATGCCGCCACGCTGCAGCCCGGCGATGCGTTCCTCGTGCGCCCCGGCGACGCGATCGCCGTCGACGGCCGCGTGCTCGACGGTGCGTCCGCCGTCAACGAAGCGATGCTGACCGGCGAATCCCTGCCGGTGGAAAAGCGCGGCGGCTCGACGGTGTTCGCCGGCACCATCAACGGGCAGGGCGCCTTGCGCTGCACGGCGACCGGCACGGGCAAAGGCACGGTGCTCGCCGGCATCATCCGCCTCGTCGCCGCCGCGCAGGCTTCGAAGCCGCCGGTGCAGCGGCTGGTCGACCAGGTTTCCGCGGTGTTCGTGCCGGTCGTCCTGGCTATCGCGCTGCTCACGTTTCTCGCCTGGTACTTCATCGCCGGAAATCTCGCTGCCGCGCTGATTCCCGCCGTTTCCGTGCTCGTCATCGCCTGTCCCTGCGCGCTCGGCCTCGCGACGCCGACCGCGCTGATGGTGGGCGTAGGGCGGGCGGCGCGCGCGGGCGTGCTGATCAAGAACGCCGAAGCGCTCGAAGGCGCGCAGAAGATCGACACGCTGGTGCTCGACAAGACCGGGACGCTGACGCGCGGCGAGCCGGAGGTGAGCGATGTCCTTCCTTCGCCCGGCGTGCGCGCGAGCGAGCTTCTCGCCATCGCGGCGGCGCTCGAGAGCCGCTCGGAGCATCCGCTCGCGCGCGCCATCCTGCGGCAGGCGCAGCCGATGCACGCCGTCACGGAGTTTCACGCGCACGGCGGCCTCGGTGTCAGCGCCAGGATCGACGGACAGGCCGCGCGCCTCGGCTCGGGCGGCTTTGTCGGCCAGGAGGCGCCGCAGATTCCCGCCAAGACCGTAGTTGGGGTGGCGCTCGGCGAGCGCTTCCTCGGCTGGATCGCCATCGCGGACGAGCTGCGCGCGAGCGCGCCGCATGCCGTCGAGCGCCTTGCCGCGATGCGCATCGAGCCGGTCATCCTCTCGGGCGACCAGGCGCCGGCGGTCGAGCGTATCGCCGCCCAGCTCGGCATCCGCCGCTGGAAGGCGGGCGTGCTGCCGGCCGGCAAGGCGGCCGAGCTCGACGTCCTGCGCCGGGAAGGCCGCGTCATCGGCATGGCGGGCGACGGCGTGAACGATGCGCCCGCCCTGGCGAAGGCCGACGTCAGCTTCGCGCTCGCGAGCGGCAGCGGCGCCTCGCTCGATGTCGCCGACATCACCCTGATGAAGAACGACCTGGCGGGCATCGCCGACGCGATCGAACTCTCGCGCGCCACGCTCGCCAAAATCCGGCAGAATCTCTTTTTCGCATTCGTCTACAACATCCTGGGCCTCCCGCTCGCCGCCGCCGGCATGCTGAACCCGATCATCGCCGGCGCAGCCATGGCGCTCAGCTCCGTGTCCGTCGTCTCCAACGCGCTGCTACTGAACAAATGGAAACCGTCGAACTGAAGGTCGAAGGAATGGATTGCCAGGGTTGCGTGCAGAGCGTGACCCGCATGCTGTCCGGCGTCGCCGGCGTGCAGAAGGTGGACGTATCGCTCGAGGAAAAGCGCGCGCGCGTGACCTACGATCCGGCGAAATCCGGACCCGCGGAGTTCAAGCGCGCCATCGAGCGCGCGGGATACACGGCCCCGTGAAGGCGTCGGCCAGGGCCGGCATCACCACGCAGCGCGAGGTCGTCGTCGACCAGAGCCGCTGCATCGGCTTCATGGGCAAGGGCGGCGCGGTCTACGCCACGCCGCGCATGGTGAGCGATGTCGAGTACACCTGCCGCGACTTCATCCTGCAGCATCTGGACGAGGGCGAGGATTCCGTCGGCACGCACGTCACCATCGACCATCTGGCCGCGACGCCGTTGGGCCTCAAGGTCACGATCGACGTGAAGATCGCCGAGATCGATCGGCGCAAGGTGGTGTTCGAGTTCACGGTGAGCGACACCCTCGAGCAGGTGGGTCGCGGCAAGCACGTGCGCTTCGTCGTCGACACGGCGAAGACCCAGGAGCGCCTGGCGGCGAAGCGGGCGAAGGCCGGTCTTTGAAGCCGGGAAAATGGTGACTGTCACCATTTTCCCCGACGATGGATTTCGGTCTTAGCCCCGAGCAGGAAAGGATCCGCGAAGCGATCGCCAGGCTTTGCGAGGGCTTCGGCGACGATTACTGGCTGGCGCGCGACCGCGACGGCGAGTTTCCGGCGGATTTCCACCAGGCCTGCGCGCGCGACGGCTGGCTGGGGATTGCGATGCCGGAGCAGTTCGGCGGCGCAGGGCTCGGCATCAGCGAAGCGGCGGTGATGATGCAGGCGATCGCGCAGTCGGGCGCCGGCTTCAGCGGCGCTTCGGCCGTGCACATGAACATCTTCGGCCTGAATCCGGTCGTGGTGTTCGGCAGCGAGGAGCAGAAGAAGCGCATGCTGCCGCCGCTCATCGAAGGCAAGCAGCGCGCGTGCTTCGCCGTCACGGAGCCCAACACCGGCTTGAATACCCGCCAGTTGAAGACCAAGGCGCAAAGGCAGGGCGACAAGTACGTCGTTTCCGGGCAGAAGGTGTGGATCTCGACCGCGCAGGTGGCCGAGAAAGTCCTGCTCCTGGCGCGCGCGGAAAAAGGGCTGACGCTCTTCTATACCGACTTCGACCGCTCGCACATCGAGGTGCGCGAGATCCACAAGATGGGCCGCCACGCGGTCGACTCGAACCAGGTGTTCTTCGATTCGCTGCCGGTGCCGCAAGCCGACCGCATCGGCGAGGAAGGCAAGGGCTTCGAGTACATCCTGCACGGCATGAACCCGGAGCGCATCCTGATCGGCGCCGAGCTCGTCGGCCTGGGCCGCTGTGCGGTGCAGCGGGCGGCGCAATACGCCCGGGAGCGCGTGGTGTTCGACCGGCCGATCGGCCAGAACCAGGCGATCCAGCATCCGCTCGCCGCCAACTGGATGGCGCTGGAGGCGGCCGGCCTGATGGTGCAGAAGGCGGCCTGGCTCTACGACCAGGGCCGGCCCTGCGGTGCCGAGGCGAATGCCGGGAAATACCTCGCCGGCGAAGCGTGCTTCGACGCCTGCCAGCAGGCCGTGATGACGCTCGGCGGCTACGGCTACGCCGCCGAGTACCACGTCGAGCGCTACCTGCGCGAGTCGCTGGTCGGGCGCATCGCGCCGATCACGCCGCAGCTCATCCTGTGCTACATCGCCGAGCGCGTGCTCGGCCTGCCCAAGTCCTACTGAGTGCCGGACTTGGCGGCGGCGCGCATCGCCGCCGAAAGCAGGCGCCGCACCCTGGCGAAGGAAGAATCGGGGTAATGGTGTAAGGCACGGTTCTCGAGCCACGCCGGCGCATCCTCCGGCCGCACGGTCGTCGTCTCGCGCACGCCTTCGGCGGAATCGCCGATCCACAGGCGCAGCCGCCCGCCGGACTCGCGTATCGCGGCGGCGAGGATGCCGCTGATGCCGAGCAGCCGGAGCATGAACCAGAGGTCTTTATCCACGGCTCTCGTGATGCAAGCGCCGCGCCGCGTCGATGATTCTTCCGAGGCACCGGTCTTGCTCGGGCCCGCACAGCCTCATCGGGCTGAATGGAGTACGCCATGTTTACTACCGTCACCGACTGGTCGGAAGCCGTCCTCACCTCGCTCGCCGGCGCTCTGGCTCTGTTCTTCGCCGCCATCCCCAAGGTGATCGCCTTCGCGGTGATCCTCGTGGTCGGCTGGATCCTCGCCGGGCTCGTCGCCGGCGCCGTGGGCGTCATATTGCGGCGCGTCAGGTTCAACGACCTGTCGGCGCGCTCGGGCTTCTCCGGCTTCGTCGCCAATGTCGGCGTGGCGGGCGATTCCGCCGGCTTCCTCGCCTCGGTGGCGAAATGGTTCATTCGCCTCATCGTGCTGGTCGTGGCTTTCGATGCGCTCGGGCTGCCCGCCGTGTCGGATGTGCTGCGCCAGCTCCTCCTGTGGCTGCCGAACCTGGCCGTCGGCATCGTCGTGCTCATCATCGGCGGCTTGCTCGCCAACGCCGCCTTCGGCATCGTGCGGGGCGCGACCAGCAGCGCCGGCTTCCGGCATCCGGATCTCATCGCCAATGTGGCGCGCGTATCGGTCTGGGTGTTCGCCATCATCGTGGCGGTGAACCAGATCGGCGTCGCGCAGACCCTGGTCAACACGCTCTTCATGGGTGCCGTCGCGCTCGTGACGCTCGCCCTCGGCCTTGCCTTCGGCCTCGGCGGCCGCGATCTCGCCGCCCGGCTGCTGCAGAAGTGGTACGACGAGGGCCAGGAGCAGGCGCCGAAGATCGCGGCCGCCGGCCAGCGCATGGTCGAGCCCTCGCAGACCTTGCCCGCCGGCGGCTCGTCCGCGCGCGGCTACAGCGCGGAGGAAAACGGCTGAACGCCTGCTGCCGGATCCTGACCGCTGCGCTCCTTGTCGCGGGCGTCGCTGCCCAGGCGAAGGACGGCCTGACGCCCCAGCAGGAGCGTATGCGCGGCTGCAATACGAAGGCCGACCAGAAGGAGCTCAAGGGCCCGCAGCGCCGGCATTTCATGTCGGCGTGCCTGAAAGGCTCGAACGGCAACGGCCACCAGCTGACCGCGCATCAGCAGAAGAACGACGAGTGCAACACGCGCGCGAAGAAGCTGCGCCTGCAGGGCGCGGAGAAGCGCGGCTTCATGAGCGAGTGCGTGAAGCCGGAGCGCGAAAAGCAGGAAACCGCGGGCGAAGAGAAGGCGAAGGGCTGCCAGCGGCGTGCGCACGAGCGCCGCCTCGACGGCGAGGAGCGGCAGAAATACGTCGACGCTTGCCTGAACGGCTAGGGGCGTACGACCCGCCGCGCCTTCGATTCGATCCAGTCGAGGAGGCGGGCGGTGGCGCGCGATTCTTCCGCGATCAGCAGCGCGCCCCCGGCGAGAACGAGAAGCCCCGGCCCCGGCAGCGGCAGCAGGACGATGCCGGCGAGGATCGCGAGCACGCCCGCCGAAATGACAGCCCACTTCCTCAGCACGGTGCGCCCGGGACGCGCGCGCCGGCGGTCGTAGCGCTCGCGGAAGCGGCGTCCGGGCTTGCCGTGCTTCAGCTCCTTCCAGCTCTGCCTTACGCGGCGGAGCATGCCCTCAGCTGGTGCGCTGGCCGCCGTGCACTTCGCCGCGCCAGGCGCCGCTCTCGCCGCCGCGGCTCTCGATGAATTCCTTGAACTGCTTCACCGTGGTCTCGACGCGGCCGCTCATCACGCCGAGCGCGTCGCCGATGTTCTCCACGGCGCCCTTCGGCTCGTACTCCATCGTCAGGTTGACGCGCGTACGGTCCGGGCCGAGCGGCTCGAAGCGCACCATGCCGGCATTCGGCGTCTCGGGCGTGGTGCTGCGCCAGGCGATGCGCTGATCGGGCACCTGCTCGACGATCTCCGAATCCCACTCCTTGTCCTTGCCCCAGATCTCGGCGTGCCAGTGCTGGTGCGTGTCGTCCAGCTGCCTGACCTGCTTCACGCCGGTCATGAACTTGGGAAATTCCTCGAACTGCGTCCACTGGTTGTACACGGCGCGCACGGGGCAGCGCACCTCGATGCTTTTCTCGATCCGTTCCATGGTGACCTCCGAAGAAGACCACCCTTCATGCAATCCGTATACCCGGAATGGAACCTGACGCCATTGCTCAAGGAGATGAGTCCCCCTAGCATCCCGGGCGGGATGATGGTCTCAGCCAAAGAGGCGCTTTCGCGCCTGAAGGAAGGAAACGAACGCTTCGTGACCGGCGCGCCGCGCGAGGTGCCGTTGAGCCACGAACGCCGGGCGGCGCTTGCCACTGAGCAGTGGCCGTTTGCCATCGTGCTCGGCTGCTCGGACTCGCGCGTGCCGGCGGAAGTGGTCTTCGATCAGGGGCTCGGGGACCTCTTCGTGATCCGCGTCGCCGGCAACATCGTCGCGCCGTCGCAGGTCGGCAGCGTCGAGTTCGCCGCCGCGCGCTTCGGCACGCGCCTCGTGGTCGTGCTCGGCCACACGCAATGCGGCGCGATCCTCGCCACGCTCGAGGAGGTGCGCAACGCAACCGGCCATCTGCCGAATCTCATGTCGATCGTCGATCGCATCCGGCCCTCGGTCGAGACGCTGCTTGCGCTCGGCACCGCGCCCAACGAGCAGGAGCTCGTGCGGCAGGCCGTTCGTGCCAACGTGCGCGCATCGGTCGATCACCTGCGCCATGGCTCCGCGCTCCTCGAGGAGCTGATCGACGAAGGCCGGCTCACGGTCGTCGGCGCGGAGTACTCGCTGGAGACCGGGCGCGTGGACTTCTTCGAGGAATGGTCGCCTAGCGGGGCTTGAGGCGCCGCTCGCGCAGCCGGCCGATCGGAAAGAGGATCGCCGACTTGAGGCCATCGATCGGCGACAGCTGCGCGAGCGAGCGCGAGGCTTCCGAGACGAACTCCTGGATCACGACGCGCTCGCTGTGCTCGCGCCCCTCATCGATGCGCGACAACGCGTGCAGGACGTACCAGCCGCAGACGAACGAGAGTCCGAACAGGAACTCCCAGTGGCGGAAGCTCATGACGGTGATTTCGTGCGCCTTGACCGGCGCGGCGAGGTGGACCGACACGGTGAGCTCGCGCGCCGCGAACCAGTCGGCGAGCGCGCCGCCGGTGATCGCCGCGAGTCCGCCCGCGATCGCGCCGGCCAGCCCGACCGCGGCGAGGTAGGAGGTGCCGCGGCCTTGCGGTGCGAGCTTCAGCCCGAGGTTCCCGGTGGCAAGCGCGATGCCGCCGGAGGCCGCGCCCATGACCATGTGCAGGAGGTAAAGCAGGGCAAGCGTGAGTCCGTGGATGTGCGGGATCGCAGTGAAGGGCAGGCCGATGACGCAGCCGAGGTAGGCCGGCAGCGCGACCGCCAGGATCGCCTTGTTGGAAAGCCGGTCGGAGAGCCGGCCCCACAGATACAAGGTGAGCGCGTTCGCCCCCTGGCTCGCGATCCAGAGCGTCGTGACCGTCGCCATGCCGTAGGCGAGCTGGTTCAGCAGGTAGACCGTGATGAAGGGCGCCGCGAGATTGGATGCGAAGTTCCACGCGGCCATGAACGTGATGACGCGCCGGAAGTTGCGGTCGCGAAAGGGCACGCGCAAGGTGGAGAAAAGCGGCTCCGGCGGGCCGGTTCGCGACATCGGCGGCTCGGGCACCTGCGCGAGGTAATAGGCGCCGATGAAGCCCGCGATCCCCGCGGCGCTGAAGCAGACCGCATAGGCCTGCAGCCGCTCTGCGCCGGTCCAGTGCTGTATGAGGTTGCCGGCCGCCAGCGCGCCGAGGGAGGCGAACATCGTCGACCAGAGGAGCCGGCGCGAGAAGAGCGCACCGAGGCGCTCGTTCGCCAGCAGCTGATGCAGCCACGCGTTGAACGAGCAGCCGCCGACCGAGCCGAACACCGTGATGCAGACTTGCATTGACAGCAGCACGTAGAGGGCAAGGCGCGGCTGCGGGATCAGGGCCACGAGCGCGAGCAGCCCGATCAGCGCGCGCGACACGCTCACGGCGGTGACCGCGATCTTGCGCCGCTGGCGCAGGCGCTCGACGAGCGCGATCGCCGGCAGCTGCGCGACCTGGGCCAGGAACGGGATCGCCGCAAGCAAGCCGATGTGCCAAGGGGTCGCGCCGAGCTCGAGCGCAAAGCCGACGAGGATCACCCCGCCGTAGAGCGCGCCGACCATGCTCGCCCAGGCAGCGTCCTTCACGAGGGCGCGCTTGCCTCGCTCGAGATCCTGGGGGGTGACGGCGGGGTCGGGACTGAGCCGCATCCGTCGCCCCGGCGAAGCAAGACGCGCGCCGCGCGGAACGCAGGAGCGCCTGCGGCGGTCGTATCTTCTTATGCGAACGACACGCGCACGCCAGGCCGCCCTTTGCCTCGGCTTCGGCCTCGGCGCCTTCCTCGAGGGGATCCTCCTTCATCCGATCGCCGGCGTCTTCTACATGGCCGCCTGGGCACTGGCGGTCGCCGGGGTGGTCCTTCTGTGGTCCGCGGTGCGCGGGCCGGGGCCGCTTCCCTCGGGCCGCAACTTCGTCGGCAGCTACCTCATCGGCTGGGGCGCGTTCAATATGGTGGAAGCGTTGCTGCGCCACGACCTGCTGCAGGACTGGCTCATCTTCGCCACCGGGCTCGGCTTCGTCCTTCTCGGCTTCATCCTCGTGCGCTGGCAGGGCGACGAGCACGTCATCGAGCGGCGCTCCGGGCTCGATCGTCGCTCGGCCTCCATGCTGCGCTGAGCCGCCTCGTTGATCTAGCGCAAACACCAGGGCGGGCCTTATGCTGATGCTCGGGAGAGGCCATGACCCGACGTCCCGAAGAAGACGACAGCACGGCACTGGCCGCTTGCCGGCTGTTCCGCGGCGTTCCGCATCCGGACATCGCGCGCCTTGTGCGCGGTGCCCGCGTGCGCCAGGTTGCGGCACGGGATACCTACGTCAAGTACGGCGGCCGCGTGCTCGCGGTGCCGTTCCTGCTGCGCGGGTCGGTCGAGCTCTCCATGAAGCGCGGCAGCGTGAAGCGCATCTTCCGCATCGTTCGGTCGGGCGACTCGTTCTGCGAGGCGATGGCGGTGGCGAGGGCGCCGAGCCCGTTCGATGCCGTGGCGCTGGAAGAGGCCCACATCCTGCCGATCGCGATCGACAGCCTCGAAGCGCTCGCCGATCGCGACAAGACCTTCGCGCGCGCCTTCAGGCGGCTTCTCGCGGAGCGCGTGATCGCCGCATTGGGCGATCTCGACGCCGGCACGTTGCTCAGCCGCGAGCGCCTGACGTCTTACCTCGCTTCGGTGGCCGAAAGGGCAGGCGACGGCACCTGGCGCGCTTCCCTGCCGGTGACCAAGACGGTTCTCGCCGCGCGCCTGGGGATGAAGAAGGAGACGCTGTCGCGCGTCTTGCGCTCGCTCGTCGACGAGGGCGCCATTACCGTCGATCGCGCCGAGGTGACGATCCTCGATCGCGCGCGCCTGCTCGCCCGCAGCGAAGCCGGCTAGTGCAGCGTGGCGCCGTTGCGCTCTTCGACGACCTGCGCCAGCACCTCGGGCTCGACGGGCTTCACCAGGTGCACGTCGATGCCCGCTTCCCTTGAGCGCTGCCGGTCGGGGTCCTGTCCCCAGCCCGTCACGGCGACGATCTTGACCTTGCGCGCGTTCTTGAACGGCGCGAGGCGCCGCGCCACCTCGTAGCCGTCCATCCCGGGCAGGCCGATGTCGAGCAGCACGATGTCGGGCTGGAATTGCGGCATCACCTTCAGCGCTTCAACGCCGTCGTGCACGACCAGCGTCTCGTGGCCGAGCGATTTCAGGAGCGCGTGCAAGGTATCGGCTGCGTCGACGTTGTCGTCGACGACGAGGACGCGGCGCGCCAGGGAAGGCCTGCCGATCTCTTGGGGGGGTGCCGCATCGGCCGCGGCCGCCGCCGCGGCGAGCGGAAGGCGCAAGGTGAACTCGCTGCCCTTGCCGACGCCTTCGCTGTGCGCGTCGAGCGTGCCGTCGTGCAGCTCGGCGATGCGCCGCGCCAGGGCGAGCCCGATGCCAAGCCCGCCGCCCGCGCCGCCGACGCGCTCGAGCGCCGAGCGGCCCTGCACGAACATTTCGAAAATGTGCCCCAGCATGCCCGCCTCGATGCCGCGGCCGTTGTCGCGAACGCGCAGCACCGCGGCGCCGCCCTCGCTTGCGCCGTGCACCGAGATGCGTCCGCCCGCCGGCGTGTAGCGCGCCGCGTTGCCGAGCAGGTTGCCGACGATCTGCGCGAGCCGGTGCAGGTCGCCGTGCACGAACAGGCGCTGCGGCACGTCGATTTCGAGCTCGTGCCGGCTCGCCTCGATGGCCGGCGCAAGGGTCTCGGCGGCGCGCCGCACGACCTCCGCGAGATCGACCTGCGCCTTCTCGAGCTGCATCTGGCCGCGCGTGATGCGGGTGATGTCGAGCATGTCGTCGACGATGCGCGTGAGCTGGCCTGCCTGGCGCTCGATCGTCTCGCGCATCTGCGCGTGCTCGGGCGCCTGCGGCGGCAGATGCTTCATCACCCGCGTCGCATTGACGATCGGCGCGAGCGGATTGCGCAGCTCGTGCGCCAGGGTGGCGATGAACTCGTTCAGGTTCTTGGCCGCCATCTCGAGGTCCTGCATCTGGCGCAGCGTCGAGAGATCCTGCGTCACCTTGGCAAAGCCGCGCAGCTTGCCGTCGTCGTCGTGCACCGCGCTGATGACCACGCGCCCCCAGAAGCGGCTGCCGTCCTTCCTCACCCGCCAGCCTTCGTAATTGGCGCGGCCCTGCCGCTTCGCATCGGCGAGCTCCTCCCACGGCCGGCCCGCCTCGACATCCTCGGCGGCGAAGAAGCGGGAGAAATGCTTGCCGATGATCTCGTCGCGGGCGTAGCCCTGGATGCGCTCGGCGCCGGTGTTCCAGCTCGCCACGTGGCCTTCCGGGTCGAGCATGAAAATCGCGTAGTCCTGCACGTTCTCCAGCAGCAGGCGGAAGCGCTCCTCGCTCTGCCGCAGATCTTCCTCCTGGCGCTTGCGCTCGGAGAGGTCGCGCGTGATCTTGGAAAAGCCGAGCAGCCTGCCGCTTTCTTCACGCAGCGCGGTGATGATCACGTTGGCCCAGAAGCGCGAGCCGTCCTTGCGCACGCGCCAGCCTTCATCCTCGAAGCGGCCTTCCGCCAGCGCCACCTTCAGCTCGTACTGCGGCCAGTTGCGCGCCACGGCATCCGGCGTATAGAAAATGGAGAAGTGCTTGCCGATGACCTCTTCGGGCTCGTAGCCTTTCAGGCGCTGCGCGCCGAGGTTCCAGGTCTTCACGCGACCGCTCGGATCGAGCACGAAAAGCGCATAGTCGCGCGTCTGCTCGACCAGCATCTGGTAGAGCGTCGGGTCGACCTGGCTTTTGTCTGCTGCGGGCAAGCGCGCGATTATGCCAGCGCCTCGTGACGCGCCGCCTGTAGGGCAAATGCCGACGCCGGGCGGCGATAATATTCGACACTCATGCCCGGCGACGCTCTTCCAGTAGTCGGACGCGGTTTCTCGTTCGAGGACTTGCGCCTCGGCTTTCGCTTCCGCACGCATCGCCGCACGCTGGCGGAGGCGGACCTCGCCGCCTTCGTCAACCTCACCTGGCTGACGGAGGAGCTGTTCGCCGTCCAAGAAGGTGAAATGAGCGATTCCTCTCGCGCGATCAAGGGCCGCGCCGTGCCCGCGGCGCTCGTCTACGCTTTCGCCGAGGGCCTGCTGCTGCCGACGATGCAGGACACCGGGCTCGCGTTTCTCAACGCCACGCTCGACGTCAAGGGTCCGACGCTGGTCGGCGATACGATCCATGTCGAGGCCGAGGTCATCGAGCACCGCCTCACCTCGAAAGGCGACCGCGGCCTCGTGCGCTTCGCCAACAAGGTCATCAACCAGCGCGGCGAGACGGTGCTCGAGTACAACCCGCTGCGCCTCCTGAAACGAAAATAGCTCCGCTACACGGCATACGCGTCCTGGAGCTCGGCGCGCTCATCGCCGGGCCGTTCTGCGCCAAGACGCTCGGCGACTTCGGCGCCGAGATCATCAAGATCGAGCCGCCGGGAGAGGGCGATGCGCTGCGCAAGTGGCGCCGCATGCGCAACGGCACGTCGCTCTGGTGGCACGTGCAGTCGCGCAACAAGAAGTCCGTCACCTGCGACCTGCGCAGGCCCGAAGGCCAGGAGATCGTGCGCCGCCTCGCGCGGCGCTCCGACATCGTGATCGAGAACTTCCGTCCCGGCGCGCTCGAGAAGTGGAACCTCGGCTGGGAGCAGCTCTCGCGCGAGAACGACAAGCTGATCCTGGTGCGCATCTCGGGCTATGGGCAGAGCGGGCCCTACCGCGAGCGCCCGGGCTTCGCCGCGATCGCCGAGGCGCTCGGCGGCATGCGCTACATCACCGGCTATCCGGACCGGCCGCCGGTGCGGCCGAACCTTTCCATCGGCGACACGCTCGCCGCCCTGCACGGCGTGATCGGCGCGCTGCTCGCCCTGCAGGCGATCCAGCGCGGCGCCAAGGGGCAGCTCGTCGATGTCGCGCTCTACGAGTCGGTGTTCAACTGCATGGAAAGCCTGCTGCCGGAATACGACGCGCAGGGCGTAGTGCGCGAGCGAAGCGGCAGCGCGTTGCCGGGCATCGCCCCGTCGAATCTCTATGCCTGCAAGGACGGCCATGTGCTCATCGCCGGCAACGCCGACAGCCTCTACCGGCGCCTGATGACGGCGATCGGGCGCGACGACCTGCGCGACGATCCCGCGCTCGCGCGCAACGACGGCCGCGCCGCGCAGATGGCGCG
>DATDCR010000177.1:0-2910 GCA_036524215.1 Burkholderiales bacterium | reverse complement strand
CGGCGCGATCTTGCTGGTCGGGCTGGTGGGCGTGCTGGCGGTTGCCGGAATGCTCGGCGGCGGCTGGGCGCTCGGCAGGGTGGCCAGGCGTCGGCTCGATCTCGCCATGGCGCTCGGCGTTGGGCTGCTGGTGGTGACCGTCGCGCTGCCGGTGTCGGCCTACCGGGGCCTCAACGACCGCTGGTGGGTGGCGTTCGACGGCCGGGGGCTGAGCTTGCTGAAGGGAGCCGGGCCAGACGGCTATGGCCCATTCCACCTCCACAACGCCTCCGCGGTCGAGCGGTTCCCGACCGATCGCGAGGACCTTCCTGGCCCCCGAGCTGCGCTACGAGCCCCAGGCCGCGCTCGTCTCCGGCACCGATGGCCTTGATGACATCAGGGAAATCATTGCGGCCGTGCATCCGCACCTGAATGAGGGCGGATGGCTCTTGCTGGAGCACGGGGTTGGACAGGACCAGGCGGTGCGGCAACTGCTCGCGAAGGCAGGACTAGACGGCGTGCAGAGCTGGCCCGACCTGGCCGGCATACCCCGCGTCTCGGGGGGAAGGCGGTAAAATCGCTCCATGGATATCAAAGAGCGAATCAAGGAGCAGGTGACGGGGGCGCCCGTCGTGCTCTACATGAAAGGCACGCCGCAGGCGCCGCAATGCGGCTTCTCGGCGCTCGCCGTGCAGGTTCTCAACGCGTGCGGCGTTCGCGATTTCGCGAGCGTCAACGTCCTGGCCGACGCGGAAATCCGCCAGGGCATCAAGGACTACGCCAACTGGCCGACGGTACCGCAGCTCTACGTCAACGGCGAATTCGTCGGCGGCTCGGACATCATGCGCGAGATGTACCAGTCCGGCGAGCTGCAGAACCTTCTCGAAGAGGCCAAGAAGCCGGCCTAACGGCAGGCTCGCGCCAGAAGGTTTAGCGTCGACTCCACCTGCCGCAGGTAGCCGCCACCAAACAGGTTGAGGTGGTTGAGCAGGTGGTAGAGGTTGTAAAGGTGCTTGCGGCGCTCATGGCCGGGCGCGAGCGGCCACGCTTCCTCGTAGGCCGCGTAGAACTCGCCCGGGAAACCGCCGAAGAGCGCCGTCATCGCGAGATCGGCTTCCCGATCGCCGTAATACACCGCCGGGTCGAAAAGCACCGGCGTGCCGTCGCTCAAGAACGCCGCATTGCCGCTCCACAGATCGCCGTGCAGCAGCGAAGGCGCTGGCGCATGGCCATGCAGAACCTCGAGCGCAGGGTCGGCGTCGATCTCGTAGCCGTTCTTCCTTGCCAGCTCGAGCTGCGGCCGCAGACGGCGCTCCCGCCAGAACGTCGGCCAATCGTCGCACCAGGCATTGTGCTGCGGCGTCGAGCCGATGTAGTTGTCGCGATGCCAGCCGAACTGTCGGCCTTGAGCGCGGTGCACGCGCGCGAGCATGCGGCCCATCGCCGCAAAGTCGCCGCTCGAGCGCAGCTCGAGGAATTGCATCAGCAGGTAGGCGTCGCTGCCGAGCGCGCCCTGCGCCAGAGGCTCCGGTGCCGTGCAGCCCGCGGCGCGCAAGGCAGCCAGGCCATCCGCCTCGGCGGCGAAGGCGTCGGCGTAGCGCGCCTGGTTGGTCTTGAGGAAGACCGGCACGCCATCGCGCGCGGCGCGGTAGCAGCGATGAATGCAGCCGCCGCTGACCGGCTTCGCGTCGCTTAGGCCGAGGCTCTGGAGATTCAACCCGAAGTGAGGCGCGTGTTCGCCAGGTTGAGGCGCTCGACCAGGATGCCGATGAAGGCGCGGTCGAACTTGCTGCGGCACGAGACGCTCGCTTGCTCGAGCTCGGCGACGCGGATGCGAAGGATGCGCGACTCCGCGCCCGCCGCGACGGTGGCGCCGCGTTGATGGCTGCTCATCGACAGATACGCCATCTCGCCGAAGCATTCTCCCGGCCCGAGGATGCTGAGGAGCTTCTTGTTCTTGCTGACGCGCATCTCGCCTTCGACGATGACGCAGAAGAAGTCGCCGGCGTCGCCTTCGCGCAGGATCACCGCGGCCGGCTGCACCCGCTCCCAGATGCCGAGCTTGATCACTTCCCAAAGCTCCTGATCGGCAAAGGCGGAGAAGAATTTCATCGCGCGCAGCAACGCGAACTTGTCGGCGTCGCCGAAGGTCTCGCGCACGGTCTGGCCAAGGCCGACGCGCAGCGCCTCGATCAGGTCGTCGGCAAACTCGTCGGCGCTCTGGTAGCGCTTGGCGACGTCCTTCTGCATCGCGCGCCGCACGATGCGGTCGAGCGATGCCGGCACGGCGGCGCGCAGGGCGGACGGCTTGGGAGGATCGTACTGCGTGATCTGGTAGATCATGCTGAACTTGTTGGTCGCCTGGAACGGCAGCTTGCCCGTCAGCATCTGATACATGACGACGCCGAGCGAGTACAGATCGGTGCGATGGTCGACCAGCTCCTCCCGGATCTGCTCGGGTGACATGTAGGCGGGCGAGCCGACGCCCGTGATCTGCGTCGTCTGCGCGCCCGCGTTGAGCGCCAGGCCGAAGTCGCTGATGCGCACGTCGGTCGGCGACGCCGCGTAGAGGATGTTGCCCGGCTTGATGTCGCGATGCGCCACGCGCTGCATGTGCGCATAGGCCAGCGCCCGCGTGCACTTGAACACGATGTCGACGACCTGCTCGATCGGCAGCAGGTTCTCCGGCGCGCAGAAGCGCTCCATCGTGCCGCCCGGCACGTATTCCATGACGATGTAGCCCGAGTCCTCGCCGATGCCGGCGTCGTAGATCGGCGTGATGTGCGGGTGGTTCAGCTTGCCGGCGAGCGAGGCTTCGGCGAAGAAGAGCTTGCGGAACAGCCGCCCGCGCGTCGGATCGCGCAGCGCTTCCGGAAAGATGCGCTTCACCGCGACCTCGCGGTCGCGAAAGGGGTCCTGGCAGAGGAAGAC
>DATDCR010000176.1:0-6351 GCA_036524215.1 Burkholderiales bacterium | reverse complement strand
CGGCCTGCGGCGAGCTTCCACGAGATGCCATCCGCTTCGGGCGCGATCTCGCGCATCTGGCTGCGCCTGGCGGTCCAGGTCGCGCCCTCGAAGCTCGTAAAGCTGGCGAGATGGAGAAGGCCCGGTGGAGAAGCCTGTGCGGGCTCGGGATACACCCGCATCACGATGGCGTCGATCATCTTCAGCCGCCCGACCGAGCCGAGATCGGTGTTGCTGCGATACGGGTCGGCGGCCATGCCGTGCAGGATCCAGTCGCTAACCCAGTCCTCGAAGGCCATCTGCGCACGACTAAGACCGGCCTGGCCGGCGTAGCCCACCACGGCGGCGATCAGGACCGCACCCGCCCAGGGCGCCATGCGCACGTGCGCCGGGCGCGCCGCGGCGAGCGTCCATGCGATGAGCACGGTCAGCGCGACGTAGAAGGTCGCATCGCGCTGGTTCGGGATGCCGGCCGCGAGCAAGCAGATGGCGAAATAGATCGGTCCGAGATCCAGCTCGCGTTCGCGGTATTCGGGATCCCGCGCGCGCAGCTTGCGCAGATAGAGGAACAGACCACTCAGGGGAAAGCGGCCGCTGGTGGAATAGCGTTGCGCCAGCAGCACCGGGACGAGGACCGCGGGTAGCCAGAGCATGGTCGTGAGGACGGCTCTTGCCGTGCGCGGGGCCTCGCTGGTCAGGAAAAGCGTGCCGAGCAGGCCGGCGAAGAGGAGGGTGCAGAGATCCGCGATGCGTGCGAACTCGGCATGGCGCAGATCGAATCGAAGACGCACGAAGCGCGGAGCCTCGACCACGAGCGCAAGAGCGATCGCGGCGCCGTAATTCCCCGAGCGCCACCCCCAGAAGGCGAGCGCCGCGGCGATGGCGAAAGGCGGCAGGCTCATCTGAGCATGGCGAGCCCCGCGGGAATCTCTCCCGGATGGAGCAGGACAAGGCCGGCGCTCGGCATCGGCGCAGCGTTCCGTTGGCAGACGAGCAGGACGCGCACTTCGAGGCCGCATCCTCGCAGCGCCTGCACGAAGGCTCGTCGCGCGTCGTCCCACGCGAGGAGCACGACGATGCAGCTGGTGAGGCTCTTGCGGCCGGTGCGCACGGCGCGTGCGAGGCGCTCGAATTCCGCCGGCTGGCTCGGCGTCACGCCGGCCAGCACCTCGAGCATCTGGTCTGCCGGCAGCTGGCCGCGCCCGGCGGTGTAAGTGCGGACCTCGCCGCCAACGAAGAGCAGGTCGAGCAGGCATTCACGGGTGTCGATGGCATAGACGAACGACGCCGCCACGGCCACCGCCTCCTCGAACACGTCGTCCTCGCCGCGGTCGGTGCTGGTGTCGAGAACGAGCGCGTGCCGCTCGAAGAACTCGTCCTGGAATTCCTTTACCACCGGCGTACCGGTGCGTGCGGTGCTTTTCCAGTGCACGCGCTGCAATGGATCGCCGGGCCGGTATTCGCGCAGGCCGATGAATTCTTCGGAGTCGCCGATGGAAGTCGCCAGCGTGACGCCGCCCTGCTGAAACCGGCGCTGGCCCGGAAGCGCGAGCGGCGGCAGGCGGTAGCGCTTCGGCAGCGCGATGACATGTGCTGGCGCGCGGACATGCACGAGCCCGCGCAGGAGGCCCAACGGCTCGCTGCGGGCGATCTGCACGCCATCGAGCTCCAGGCGGCCCCGGCGACGCGCGCGCAGCCATAGCCTGATCGGCTGCTTCTCGCCCGGCGCAAGGCGCGGCATCGCAGCCGGCGGCGCGCGCTCGGGCGTGCGCCGTTCGATCAGCCAGCGCCAGCGGAAATAACCCTGGTTGCGATCGAACCAGTTGCGGCGTTCCTCGCCCGGCTCCCGGGTCCGTCGCCAGTCGTCATAGCTTGGCCGGGGATCACGCAGCATCTCGCGCACGAAGACCGCATCGAGGGTGGCGCGGCCCGTGTTGCGGAGGAAGAGCCGGTATTCGAATCGCTGGCCGGCCGTCACATAGCGCGGCAGCTCGCGCTCGACCGCCGTTTGCGCGCGAAAGAACTGCGCGAGGATGAATGCCAGGCCGAGCAATGCGGCGAGGAAGGCAAAGGCCTGGTAGCTCATCGTGCGCGTGGTGTCGATGCCAAGCGCAGCCGCCGTCGCAGCCGCGCCGGCCACCAGCCAGCCGGCATCGGTCAACCGTTCGCGCAGGAAATGCTGGGCCGCGCTGAACAAGCGCAGCGCCACGTACGTAAAGCGCTTCATGCCGGGACGCGCGTCTCGCGCAGCAGCTCGTCCACGAGCCGCGCACCGCTCGCGCCGGCGAATCTGGCCTGCGAATCGAGCACGATGCGATGCGCCAGCACGCTTACGGCGAGCTCCTGCACTTGCTCTGGAGCGACGAAGTCCTGCCCTTCGAGGAGCGCCAGCGCCTTGGCCGATTGCACGAGCGCGATCGACGCGCGCGGACCGCAACCGAGCAGGACCTGCGGCGCGGCGCGCGTGCGTCGCACGAGCTCGACGATGTAGTGCTTGATCTCGTCGGCCATGCGGACGCGGCGCACGGCAGCCTTGAGCGCCAGCACTTCCTCGCGAGAGGCGACCGCGCGAACCTGCACGAGAGGGTGCTCGAGCTCCTGTGCCGTCAGCACCGCGACCTCCGTATCGGCATCCACATAGCCGAGCGAGAGGCACATGGCGAAGCGGTCCATTTGGGCTTCCGGCAACGGATAGGTGCCGCGAAACTCCACCGGGTTCTGCGTCGCCATGACGAAGAAAAGCGGATCCATCGCGTGGGTGCGTCCTTCGATCGAGGCTTGCGCCTCGGCCATCACCTCGAGAAGCGCGGATTGCGTGCGGGGCGAAGCGCGGTTCACTTCGTCGGCGAGCAGGATGGAGGTGAATACCGGTCCGGGCCGGAACTCGAACTGCTGCTCGCGTTGGTTGAACACGGAGACGCCGAGAATGTCGGAGGGCAGCAGGTCCGGCGTGAACTGCACGCGCGTGAAGCGCGCGCCGATCGATGCCGCCAGCGCCTTGGCTAGCGTCGTCTTGCCGGTGCCCGGCGTGTCCTCGATGAGCACGTGTCCGCCGCCGGCAAAGGCGGCAAGGAGTTTGCGCACGGCGGCATGCTGGCCGCGCATGACGCTCTCGATATTGGCAGCGATGCGTGCGAAGAGCCGCTGCGCCTGGACGGCATCCAAAGCCGGTCCTCCCTTGGCCGATGCTAGCATGCAGAAGAAAGAATGCTTTACGCCAAGCTCGCGCTGATGGCGCTGTTCTGGAGCGGCGTGTTTCCCGCCGTGAACATCGTGCTGCAGAGCCTCGGCATCTTCACCTCGGTGTTCCTGCGCTTTGCCTGCGCGGCGATCCTTCTCATCGGGCTGCTGCTGTGGCGCGAACGGCGCCTGCCACGGCTCTCGCCGCGCGAGCTGGTGCTGGTGGTTGGCCTCGGCCTGCTCGGCATCACGCTCTACAACAGTCTCTTCACCGCGGGTCTGGCGCTGGTCGAGGCGAGCCGGGCTGCGCTCATCGTGCCGACGAACCCGGCCTTCACGGCGATCTTCGCCGCCCTCTTCCTCGGCGAGCGGTTCGGACCGGCGCGCAGCGCCGGCGTCGCCCTCTCCGTGCTCGGTGCCTTGTGGGTGCTAGCGCGCGGCGAGCCGGGCGCCTTCCTCCATCTCGGCTTTGGCGTGGGCGAGCTGATCCTCGTGCTCTGCATCTTCATCTGGAGCGCCTATACGATCGTCGGCCGCGTGGCACTTTCGACGCTGTCGCCGCTCGCGCTGACCGCCTATGTCATGGCGGCCGGAGCGGCGCCGACCGCGATCCCGGCGTGGTTCGAGCACGCTTCGCTGGCCGAAGTGAGCGCAAAGAGCTGGATCGCGTTCGTCTACCTCGTGTTCTTCGGCACGGTGATTCCGTTCCTGTGGTTCTACGAAGGCGTGAAGGCGCTCGGCGCCGCGCGCGCCTCGCAATTCATCAGCCTGGTGCCGCCGCTCGCGGTGGTGGAATCGGTGGTCCTGCTCGGCGAGCCCTTCACGCCGGCGCTGGGGGTCGGCGCCGCGCTCGTGGTGGCCGGTCTCTATCTCACCAACCGGCCGCGCTAGAGGCGCGCGCCGAGCTCGACGCCTTCGCGCATGGCGCGCTCGGCATCCAGCTCGCCGGCCTCGCGCGCCCCGCCGATGACGTGTTTGCCGGATAGAGCGCGCCGGGAGACCTGCCCGGCGCAAAGGACGATCGTGTCCGCGGGCACGAGGCTCTCCTTGCCTTCGATCGCGATGTGCACCCCCTGGTCGTCGATGCTGCGGTATTGCACGCCGCGCAGCATGCGCACGCCGTAGCGCGCGAGCTCCGCGCGATGCACCCAGCCGGTGGTGCGGCCGAGCGTGTGGCCGAACGGCGTGGTGGAGCGCTTCATCATGGTGATCGTCCGCGCGCCCGCTTCGGGAGCGATCACGGGCGCTGCCAGTCCGCCGGGAATATCCGCATCCTCGCTGACGCCCCAATGCGATTCGAACGCGCGCGGGTCCAGCGTCGCTTCGCGTTCGCCGGTGAGATACAGCGCGACGTCGAAGCCGATACCGCCCATGCCGATGATGGCGACTCGTGCGCCGGCTGTCACCCGGCCCGCCAGCACGTCGACGTAGCTCACCACGTTGCGGTGCCCGATGCCGGGGATGTCGGGCCGTCGCGGATCGATTCCCGTCGCCACCACGACTTCGTCGAAGGCGGCAAGCTCGGCAGCGGTTGCGGCGTGGTTGAGGACCACAGTCACACCGGCACGCCGCAGCCGCTCTGCGTAGTAAGCGACCGATTCGGCGAACTCCTGCTTGCCGGGGACGGCCATCGCCAGATTGAACTGCCCGCCCAATTGCGGCTCGCGCTCGAACAGCGTCACGTGATGGCCGCGCTCGGCCGCGGTGGCGGCGCAGGTGAGCCCGGCGGGGCCGCCGCCCACCACCGCGATCTTCTTTGGCACCGAGGCACGGCTCAGGACGATGCTTGTCTCCCGGCCGGCGCGCGGATTGACCACGCAGCTCACCGGCTGGCCGATGAAATAGTGGTCGAGGCAAGCCTGGTTGCACGCGATGCAGATGTTGATGCCGGCGCGGTCGCCCTCCTTCGCCTTGTTGGCGAATGCGGCGTCGGCGAGCAGCGCGCGGGCGAGCGACACCATGTCCGCGTCGCCGCGGGCAAGAATGGCTTCTGCGCTCTCCGGCGCGTTGATCCGGTTGGAGGCGACGACGGGAATCCGGACGGCCTGCCGCAGGCGCCGCGTCGCCCATGAGAATGCGCCGCGCGGCACGGCTTGCGCGATGGTCGGAATGCGGGCTTCATGCCAGCCGATCCCGCTATTGAGAAGCGTGGCGCCTGCGGCTTCGACCCCGCGCGCGACTTGCAGGATCTCATCGGCGGTGAGTCCGCCCTCGACGAGCTCGAGAACCGAGATGCGATAGACGATGATGAAGCGCTCGCCCGCTGCGCGGCGTGTCCGTCGCACGATTTCCGTGGCGAAGCGCATGCGGTTCTCGAGCGGGCCGCCCCACGCATCCGCGCGCTGATTGGTTCGCAGCGCCAGGAACTGCGTGACCAGGTAGCCCTCGGAACCCATGATCTCGACGCCGTCGTAGCCGGCCTGCCTGGCGAGCGCTGCTGCGGCTGCGAAATCATCGATCGTGCGCTCGACCTGCGCCGCGCTCATCTCGCGCGGCATCTGCGGGTTGATGGGGGATTTGATCGCCGATGGCGCGACGATGCGCGGATGGAAGCCGTAGCGGCCGGCGTGCAGGAGCTGCAGCACGATCCGTCCGCCGGCCTCGTGCACGGCGCGCGCGATGGGGCGATGCCGTTCGGCATCGTCGGCTGTCGAGAACTGGGCGCGGTGCGGACCGAGGTTGCCGGCGTCGTTCGGCGAATAACCGCCCGTCACGATGAGCGCGGCGCCGCCGCGCGCGCGCTCGGCATAGAACGCCGCCAGCTCCTGCATGGCATTGCGCGCTTCGAAGCCGGTGTGCATCGATCCCATCAAGATGCGGTTCGGCAGCGTGACGAAGCCGAGATCGAGCGGCTGGAAAAGGTGCGGATACATCCGCGCGATTCTAGCCGCGCAGCACGAGCAGGGTGCCGGCGACGACGAGCGCGGCGCCGCCCAGCATGGTTAGCGTAATCGCTTCGTGAAGGAAGAGCGCACCCCAAAGCATGCCGAACACCGGAATGAGGTAGGTCACGGTAAGCGCAGCGCTCGCGCCGATGTCCGCGATGAGGCGGAAATACAGGATGTAGGCCATCGCGCCGCAGACTAATCCGAGCGCGAGCACGCTGATCACCACGTCGTTGCCGGGCATGGCCGGCGGCGCCACCGCCAGCAACGGCAGCAGCAACAGCCCGCCGGTCACTTGCGTGCCGAT
>DATDCR010000175.1:0-3196 GCA_036524215.1 Burkholderiales bacterium | reverse complement strand
AGCGTGAAGGACTGCGCCCCCCGCGGGCGGGTCAAGAAGGGCGAGGTCTACGACGCAGTGGTGGTGCGCACGGCGAAGGGTGTGCGCCGCGCCGACGGCTCGCTCATCCGCTTCGACCGAAACGCCGCCGTGCTGCTCACGCCGAAGATGGAGCCGATCGGCACGCGCATTTTCGGGCCGGTCACGCGCGAGCTGCGCACGGAGCAGTTCATGAAGATCGTCTCGCTCGCGCCGGAGGTGCTCTGATGCGACGGATCAAGAAAGGCGACGAGGTGATCGTCCTTTCCGGCCGCGACAAGGGTAAGCGCGGCACGGTGCTGCGCCGCGTCGACGCGCAGCGCATCGTGGTGGAAGGCGTGAACCGCGTGAAGAAGCATCAACGCCCCAATCCGATGAAGGGCGAGACCGGCGGCATCATCGACAAGGACCTGCCGATTCACGTCTCCAACGTGGCGCTTTACAACCCGGCCACGCAGAAGGCCGATCGCGCGGGCGTGAAGACGCTTGAGGACGGGCGCAAGGTGCGCGTGTTCAAGGCGAACGGCGAGCAAGTGGAAGCTTAATATGGCGAAGGACAAGGACGACAAGAAGCACGACGCGAAGCCGCGCGGCGACAAGGGCGGCGAGAAGGGCGCGCAGCCGCAGAAGGGCGCGCAGCAGGCGAAGCCGCAGGGCAAGAAGGAAGCGCCCAAGGCCGCCCCCGCGCCGAAGAGCGACACGCCCCAGGTGCCGGCCCCGCCGGCGCGCCTGGCCGTGTACTACAAAGAGAAGGTGGTGCCCGAGCTCACGCAGAAGTTCGGCTACAAGAGCGTGATGGAGGTGCCGCGCCTCAAGAAGATCACGCTCAACATGGGCGTGGGCGAGACCACCACCGACAAGAAGATCCTCGACAACGCGCTCGCCGACATGACGAAGATCGCCGGCCAGAAGCCGGTGGTGACCAAGTCGCGCAAGTCGATCGCCAACTTCAAGGTGCGCGCCAATTTTCCGGTCGGCTGCATGGTTACCCTGCGCGGCGCCCGCATGTACGAGTTCCTCGACCGCCTGGTGAACATCGCCATCCCGCGCATCCGCGACTTCCGCGGCGTGTCGAACCGCGCCTTCGACGGCCGCGGCAACTACAGCCTCGGCGTGAAGGAACAGATCATCTTCCCCGAGATCGAGTACGACAAGATCGACGCGCTGCGCGGCATGGACATCGCGATCAACACCACCGCGAAGACCGACGATGAGGCGCGCGCACTGCTCGCCGCGTTCCGTTTTCCGTTCCGCCACTGAGCGGCACCGAGAGAGACCAAGATATGGCCAAACTAGCCGTCAAGCTCCGCGACCTGAAGCGCCGCCAGACCGTCGAGAAGTTCAAGGCGAAGCGCGCGGTGCTGCTGGATATCATCAACGACCAGCGCGCCTCCGACGAGGCGCGCGAGGAAGCGCGCGGCAAGCTGCAGAGGCTGCCGCGCGACGCATCGCCGGTGCGCCTGCGCAACCGCTGCGCGCTCACCGGGCGGCCGCGCGGCGTCTATCGCAAATTCGGCCTCGGCCGCAACAAGCTGCGCGACCTGGCAATGAAGGGCGAAGTGCCGGGCATCATCAAGGCAAGTTGGTAAGGAGAAGCTGATGAGCATGCACGACCCGATCGCGGACATGCTGACCCGCATTCGCAATGCGCAGCTGGTCGGCCACTCCGAGGTCACCATGCCCGCCTCGCGCCTGAAAAGCGCGATCGCCCGGGTGCTGAAGGACGAGGGCTACATCGAGGACTTCGCCATGCGCGAGAACGGCGCCAAGAAGGAGCTGGCGATCGGCCTCAAGTATTACGCCGGCCGCCCCGTCATCGAGCGGCTCGAGCGCGTCTCGAAGCCCGGCCTGCGCGTCTACAAGGGCCGCGACGACATCCCGCGCGTCATGAACGGGCTGGGCGTCGCCATCGTCTCGACCTCGCGCGGCGTGATGACCGATCGCAAGGCGCGCGCCGACGGCCTCGGCGGTGAAGTGCTGTGCATCGTCGCCTGAGGTAGCCATGTCGCGAATCGCGAAGTATCCCGTTGCTCTGCCGAAGGGCGTAGACGTCAACGTCGCCGGCGACCAGATCTCGATCAAGGGACCGCTCGGCAGCATCGCGCGCTCCGCCGATCCGAACGTCGAAGTGAAGAAGGACGGCGAGCAGCTGGTGTTCAAGGCGCTCGGCAACTCCAACCACGCCGACGCCATGTCCGGCACGATGCGCGCGCTGGTCTCGAACATGGTCACCGGCGTGACCAAGGGATTCGAGCGGCGCCTGACGCTGGTCGGCGTCGGCTTTCGCGCCCAGGCGCAGGGCGACAAGCTGAACCTGTCGCTCGGCTTCTCGCATCCGGTCGTGCACCAGATGCCGAAGGGCATCAAGGTGGCGACGCCGACGCAGACCGAGATCGTGATCAGCGGCATCGACAAGCAGCTCGTCGGCCAGGTGGCCGCCGAGATCCGCGCGCATCGCTCGCCCGAGCCTTACAAGGGCAAGGGCATCCGCTACGCGAACGAAGTCATCGTGTTGAAAGAGACGAAGAAGAAGTAATCATGACGACCAAAAACAACGCACGACTGCGCCGCGCCCGCCAGACGCGGCTGCGCATCCGTGAGGTCGGCGCCGTGCGCCTGACCGTGCATCGCACCAACACGCATATCTACGCGCAGATCACTTCGCCCGCCGGCGACAAGGTCCTCGCGACCGCCTCCAGCGTCGAGAAGGAAGTGCGCGCACAGCTCAAGCATGGCGCGAACCGCAAGGCCGCCGAGCTCGTCGGCCAGCGTATCGCGGCCAAGGCGAAGGAGAAGGGCATCGAAAGCGTGGCCTTCGACCGCGCCGGCTACCGCTACCACGGCCGCATCAAGGCACTCGCCGACGCGGCCCGCGCCGGCGGACTGAAGTTCTAAAGGACGACTATGGCGAAGATCCAGCCCCGGATGCAGCAGGAAGAGCGCGGCGACGGCCTGCGCGAGAAGATGGTCGCGGTGAACCGCGTCACCAAGGTGGTGAAGGGCGGTCGCGTGCTCGGCTTCGCGGCGCTCACCGTCGTCGGTGACGGCGACGGCGGCATCGGCATGGGCAAGGGCAAGGCGCGCGAAGTGCCGGTCGCCGTGCAGAAGGCGATGGAAGAGGCGCGGCGCAACCTGCGCAAGGTGCGCCTCAAGAAGGGCACGCTGCACCACGCGGTCG
>DATDCR010000174.1:0-2401 GCA_036524215.1 Burkholderiales bacterium | reverse complement strand
GAGGCTCGTCTCCCTCGTGAAGCAACATCAGTCGTTCTTGGCGCCCGAGTTGCGCACGATCGGTCCCCAGCGGCGCAGCTCGTCGGCGACGAAGGCGCTGAACTCCTTCGCGTCGAGGCGGTTCGGCACGATGCCGTCGTGCCGCACGCGCTCGCGCACCTCGCTCGTCTCGAGCGCGCGCCGAACCTCGCCGTTCAGCTTGTTCACGATTTCGGGCGCCATGCCGGCCGGCCCGGAAAGCGAGAACCAGACGATGGCGACGAGATCCGGGTAGCCCTGCTCGGCGAAGGTCGGGATGCCCGGATAGTCGGGCAGGCGCTCCGCCGAGGTGAGCCCGATCGCGCGCGCGCGGCCGCCCTTGATGGCGCCCGACGCCGTGGTGAGCGTGGTCGACACCGAATTGATCTGTCCGCCGATCAAGTCGGCGACGGCGGCGGAGGCGCCCTTGTACGGCACGTGCAGGACATCGATGCCGGCCACCTGCTTGAAGAGCTCCGCCACGAGCTGCCCCTGCGTGCCCGGTCCCGGCGAGCCATAGGTCAGCTTGCCGGGCTGCTGCTTCGCTAGCGCCACGAATTCCTTGAGCGTCTTGGCGGGCAGCGACGGATTGACGGCGAAGACCGCGGGCGGGCCGCCGAGCAGCGCGATGTGGGTAAAGTCCTTCATCGCGTCGTAAGGCGTGCCGCGCGGCAGCAGCGGCGCGATCACGTGCGAGGCGATGCCCGAGACGACGAGCGTGTAGCCGTCCGGCGCGGACCTGGCGACGAGCTCGGAGCCGACGACGCCGCCCGCGCCGGCGCGGTTCTCGACGACGAAGCTTTCCTTCAGCTGCTCGGAGAGCTTCTGCGCCACCAGGCGGCCGAGGGTGTCGGCGCTGCCGCCGGGCGCGAAGGGGGCGATGATCTTCACCGGCTTGGCGGGCCAAGCCTGCGCATGGACCTGGAAGGAAAGAACGAGTGCCGCGAGGACAAGGATCAGCCGGTTCATGCGCCGATTCTATAATCGCCGCGATGCACGAGACCATCGACGTTCACACCCATATCGTCCCCGAGCAGTTTCCTCCTTACGCCGGCAAGGGCCGCGACGTGCCCTGGCCGTCGATGGCGCCCGCCCATGCCTGCCATGCGCACGTCATGATCTCGGGAAAGGTGTACCGCACGGTCGCCGACGGCTGCTGGAGCGTGCCGCGCCGCATCGAGGACATGGGCGCGATGCGCATCACGCGCCAGGCGATCTCGCCCATGCCGGAGCTCCTCTCGTACTGGCTGCCGCTCGAGGACGCGAAGACGATGGTGCGTTATCTCAACGACACCATCGCTTCCATGATCGCGCAGGCGCCCAAGCGCTTCGTCGGCCTCGGCGCGGTGCCGCTGCAGGACCTCGACGCCGCGATCCGCGAGCTCGAGTATTGCAGGAGCCTGAAGTTCGCCGGCATCGAGATCGCGAGCCACGTGAACGGCGTCTCGATCGGGCACGAGAAGTTCGAGCCCTTCTTCGCGGCGGCAGAGAAGATGGGCGCCGCGATCTTCGTGCACGCGCTGCGTCCGGCGGGCCAGGATCGCATCGTCGGCGAATTCGCCGAGCAGGCGGTCTGCTTTCCCGGCGACATCGGCCTCGCCTGCGCCTCGATGATCACCGGCGGCATCGGCGCGCGCCATCCACAGCTGCGCATCGCCTTCAGCCACGGCGGCGGCGTGATGTCGATCCTGCTGCCGCGCCTGGTGCACGCCTGGAACATGTTCCCGAAGTCGAAGGAATCGCTCGCGGAATCGCCGGCCGTGACGGCCAAGCGCTTTTACTATGACCAGCTCGTGTTCGAGCCGCGCGCCGTCAAATTCATCATCGACAGCTTCGGTGCTTCGCAGATCCTGATCGGCACCGACTATCCGTTCGCCCTCGGCGACACGCACCCGATGAAGACGCTCGAGCTCGCGAAGGTCCACGGCGAGACGCTGGTGGCGATCAGCGCAACGAACGCGAAGCGCTTCCTGGGGATTTGACGGGCGAGGCGCTGGCCGTCGTCCCCGCGAAGGCGGGGACCCAGTTTAGAAGAACGAAGCCCGGCGCTTTTGTCGCTCATATAAAACAAAACGAGGTCCCCGCCTTCGCGGGGACGACGTCGCGTCCGTTTCCCGAATTCAGGCCGTTTTGCCCGAATTCAGCGCAACGAACGCGAAGCGCTTCCTGGGCCTCTGACGATCTTCGGCAGGACCTCGCTGATCGAGCCGGGCAGCACGGCGTCGGCCATCGCATCGTAGGGCGTCGGCTCGGCGTTGATGATGACGGTCTTCGCGCCGGCCGAGCGCGCGAGGTCGAAGGCGCCGGCGATCGGATAGACCTGCAGGCTGGTGCCGACGGCGAGGAACACGTCCGCCTCGCTCGCCGCGTGCATCGCGCGTTC
>DATDCR010000173.1:0-10089 GCA_036524215.1 Burkholderiales bacterium | reverse complement strand
CAGCGCACCATCGAGCCGTGCCGCATCGCGATCAAGGATGCCGGGGTCAAGCTCTCCGAGATCGACGACGTCATCCTGGTCGGCGGCCAGACGCGCATGCCCAAGGTGATCGACAAGGTGCGCGAGTTCTTCGGCAAGGAGCCGCGCAAGGACGTGAACCCGGACGAGGCCGTGGCGGTCGGTGCTGCCATCCAGGCCGGCGTGATGAAGGGTGACGTCAAGGACGTGCTGCTGCTCGACGTGACGCCGCTCTCCCTCGGCATCGAGACGCTCGGCGGCGTGATGACCAAGCTCATCCAGAAGAACACCACCATCCCGACCAAGGCGACGCAGGTGTTCTCGACCGCCGACGACAACCAGAACGCGGTGACGATCCACGTGCTGCAGGGCGAGCGCGATCTCGCTTCGGGCAACAAGTCGCTCGGCCAGTTCAACCTGACCGACATCCCGCCCGCGCCGCGCGGCATGCCGCAGATCGAGGTCACTTTCGACATCGACGCGAACGGCATCCTGCACGTCGCCGCGAAGGACAAGGCGACCGGCAAGGAGAACAAGATCAAGATCCAGGCGAGCTCCGGCCTGAACGAGGCCGAGATCCAGCGCATGGTGAAGGACGCCGAGGCGCACGCCGAGGAAGACAAGAAGGCGCTCGAGCTGGTCAACGCGCGGAACTCGTGCGAGGCGCTGGTACACTCGGTGAAGAAGTCGCTCAAGGACTACGGCGACAAGCTCGACGCGGGGGAGAAGGAAAAGATCGAGGCCGCGATCAAGGACGCCGAGGGCGTGCTCAAGTCCGAGAACAAGGACGACATCGAGGCGAAGTCGCAGGCGCTCGCGCAGGCGGCGCAGAAGCTCGGCGAGAAGCTGTACGCCGAGAGCCAGAAGGCGGCTTCCCAGGAGCATCCAAAGGAAGCGCCCCAGGGCGGCGAGGCGAAGAAGGACGAGAACGTCGTCGACGCCGAGTTCACCGAAGTGAAGGACAAGAAGGCGGGCTGAGGCCTTCTTGAAACGCTAGATTCGGACGGGCCCGCACAGGGCCCGTTCGTTTGTCCGGGAAACGGAGCATGGCGAAGCGCGACTACTACGAAGTCCTGGGCGTCAACAGGGACGCCTCGGAAGAAGACATGAAGAAGGCGTACCGCCGCCTCGCCATGAAATGGCATCCGGACCGCAATCCGGACAATCCGAAGGCCGAGGAGCATTTCAAGGAGGCGAAGGAAGCCTACGAAGTGCTGTGCGACGCGAACAAGCGCGCCGCCTACGACCAGTTCGGCCACGCGGGCGTCGACGCGAATGCCGGCATGGGCGGCGCCGGTGCCGCCGGCGGCTTCGGCGACATCTTCAGCGACATCTTCGGCGAGATCTTCGGCGGCGGCCGCGGCGGCCGCTCGACCGTCTTCCGCGGCGCCGACCTGCGCTACAACCTGGAGATCTCGCTCGAGCAGGCGGCACACGGCTTCGATACGAAGATCCGCATTCCCACCGCGGCGACCTGCGAGGCCTGCAAGGGCACCGGCGCCCGCCCCGGCACGCAGCCGGCCACCTGCCCGACCTGCCGCGGCGCAGGCCAGGTGCGCGTCTCGCAAGGCCCCTTCTCCATCGCGCAGACCTGCCCGCGCTGCCACGGCGGCGGCAGCATCATTCCGCACCCTTGCGCCACCTGTTCCGGCAACGGTCGCGTCAAGCTGCAAAAGACGCTGTCGGTGAAGATCCCTGCCGGCGTCGACGAAGGCGATCGCGTGCGCCTCACGGGCGAAGGCGAGCCCGGCGTGAACGGCGGCCCGTCGGGCGACCTCTACGTGCAGGTGCATATCAAGCAGCACGCGGTCTTTACCCGCGATCACGACGACCTGCACTGCGAAATGCCGGTGTCGTTCACGGCCGCGGCGCTCGGCGGCGAGATCGAGATCCCGACGCTCGACGGCACGGCAAAGATCCGCGTGCCCGCCGAGACGCAGAGCGGCAAGGTGTTCCGCCTGCGCGGCAAAGGCATCAAGGGCGTGAGGAGCCAGGCGCCCGGCGACCTCTTCTGCCATGTCGTGGTCGAAACCCCCGTACAGCTCACCGCGCGCCAGCGCGAGCTGCTGCGCGAGTTCGAGGCGATCAGCGCTCAGGACAACGCCCGGCACAACCCTCGTGCGAAGGGGTGGCTCGACAAGGTCAAGGAGTTTTTCGAGACCTAGGGCGGGCGGCACGGTACGGCGCTTGCTGCGTTATGGGCCTCAACTCAGGAGGCCAATATGGCTAAGTACCTCGTAATGATCACCGCCGCCCTTGCCCTGTCGGGCTGCTACACCACCCGCTACGACAGTGCTTCGGCAGGCGGTACGGCACCGGCGAACGGCATCAAGGACGTGCGCGTCCAGATGGACCGCGACAACCGGGTGGAGACCTACGCCACCGACTACGATCTGCGCCGCGGCGACCGCGTGCAGGTCCTGGCGAACGGCAAGGTCGGCCCGCTGTAAGAAGCGGAGTCGGAACGCGGATTGCAGCAGCAGGCGTGGGCCGGATCGCGCTCGTCCTCGCGGTTTGCGCCTTCGCCGGCTGCTACAACCCGCGCTTTCCGTCGGAAACGCCGGGCGCCGAGCCGTTGCCTCGCGAAACGGGGAATTCCCAGGAAACGAGTGCGCGGCAGAACCGGCGCGACAGCGCCGCGGGCTCCGGCGCGAGCGTCAGGACGGAGTAGCTATTCCGCTTTCACGGCGGCCGCCTTTACGACGCGGCCGTAGCGCTCGGCGTCCTTCTTGATGCGCTCGAGGAACTCGGCGCTCGACATGCCGATGGCCTCGGCGCCGCCTGCCTCGATGAAGCGCTTCTGCACGTCCGGCTGCGCCAGCGTGCGCCGCACTTCGCTGTTCAGCTTTTCGACGATGGCCGCAGGCGTGCCCTTGGGCGCGAACAGGCCCACCCAGATCGAGGCATCGAGGTCGGGAATTCCGGCGTCGCGCGGCGTGGCCCACGACGGCTCGAGCGGCGACTTCTTGGCCGTGGTGATGCCGATCACCTTCCCCCGCCCGGACTTGAGGAACGGCGTCGCGCCCGGCACGGCCATCACGCCGAAGTCGACATCGCCGGAGCCGACGGCGGCAGCCGCCGGCGCGCCGCCCTTGTAGGGCACGTGCTGCAGCTTGATGCCGGCCGCGAGCGCCAGCCATTCGCCCGCCAGGTGGTTGATGCTGCCGTTGCCCGCGGAAGAGAACGTGATGCTGCCGGGCTTCGCCTTGGCGGCCGCCACCAGCTCCTGGAAGTTGTTGAAGGTCGCGGCGCTCTTGGCGAGATAGAGCATCGGCGCGTCGCTCACCATGGTGATCGGCACGAAGTCGCGCTCGAGCTCGTAGGGCACGTTATTGAACAGTGCCGGGTTGACGGCGAATTCGCCGGTGTGCGCCATCAGCAGCGTATAGCCGTCGGCGGACGACTTCGCCACGGCCGTGGTGGCGATGAAGCCATTGCCGCCGGGGCGGTTCTCCACCACGAAGTTCCAGCCAAGGCGCTCGTTCATCTTCTGCGTGAGGATGCGCGTGCTGGTATCGACGGCGCCGCCGGGCGCAAAAGGCACCAGGATGCGGATCGGCTTGGCGGGATAGTCCTGCGCCGCTGCGAGACTGCACGCAAGGGCAGCGAAAAGGCCGACGAGCAATCTCATGCTTTCCTCCTCTTGGTCGCGGCGAGCTTCACCGCCTCGATGATCTCCGGGTAGGCCGCGCACCGGCAAAGATTACCCGACAGGTAATGTCGGATGTCGTCTTCGGACGGGTCGGCGATCTCGTCGAGCAGCTGGCGCGTCATGAGCACGAAGCCCGGCGTGCAGAACCCGCACTGGAACGCCGAGCGCTCGACGAACGCCTGCTGCACGGCGTCGAGCTCGGCGCTCGCCTCGACGGTCTCCACCCTGGCGCCCTCCACGAGCTGCCCGAGATAAAGGCAGCCGGAAACCGCGGTGCCGTTCACGAGCACGGTGCAGCAGCCGCACAGCCCCTGGCCGCAGCTCTCGCGCGCGCCGTAGAGCCCGAACGATTCCCGCAGCACCTCGACCAGCGTCTCGTGCGGCGCGACCTGGGCCTCGACGCTTTCCCCGTTCAGGCTGAAGCGGATGGTGCGTCTCATCTGTTCATCGCGTTGAAGACGGCCTCGGGATTCAGCGGCAGCTCGGCGAGCCGCACGCCCACCGCGTCGTGAATCGCGTTGGCGATCGCCGGCGACACGGCGAAGGTGGCGGTCTCGCCCACGCCTTTGCCGCCGAAGGGCCCGTTGCGCTGCTCGGCGACGACGGCCTCGTTGATGATCTCGCGCGGGATATCGAGGAAGCCCGGAATCTTGTACTCGGCGAGCGAGGCGTTCCTGAGCTGCCCTTCGCTGTCGAACAGCATCTTCTCGAAGAGCGTGAAGCCGAGCTGCATGATCGAGGCGCCGGAGAGCTGCGTCTCGACGATGCGCGGGTTGATCGGCGTGCCGACGTCGGCGACATTGACGAGCTTCGTCACGCGCACGCGGCCGGTCTCCGTGTCGAGCTCGATCTCCACGCCGCTCGCCCCCACCATCCAGAAGGGCGTCGCATTGTCGGTCTGCCCGTTCTCGTCCGGCGACGTGTAGGGCGGGATGAAGTTGCCGACGCCCATCACCGAGCCCGCGCGCATGCCGTACTTCTTGCGGAAGACATCGGCCACCGGACAATCGGCGGGCAGGCCGAGCTGCTTCCTTAGATCATCCAATTGTTTTTTGGCGTCCTCGGCGGCGAGCTTCACCGCGTTGCCGCTATGGAAGAGCGAGCGCGAGCCGAGCGTCGCCATGTCGAACGGCGTGACGTCGGTGTCGGAGTGCACCACCGTCACTTCTTCGGTCGGGATGCGAAGTACCTCGCCGGCGATCTGCGCCATCGCGGTGTCGGAGCCCTGCCCCATGTCGACGCAGCTCGTATAGACGGTGCAGCTGCCGTCGGCATTGACGCTCACCGCGGCAAGCGACGTGGTGTTTGCGATGCAGGCCTTGAAGCCGAGCGCGATGCCCCGGCCGCGGCGCAGCGTGCCGCTGCCGCGCTCGAACGGCTTGTCCCAGTCCATGAGCGTGCCGAGCCGTTCCAGCACTTTCTCCAGCGCAGCGTCCTTCATCAGCGTGCCGGTCGCCTGCGGCCGGCCTTCGCGCAGCAGGTTCTTGCGGCGGAACTCGATCGGATCCATGCCGAGCTCGCGCGCGATCAGGTCGGTATGGCTCTCGTAGGCCCAGACGAGCTGCGGGATGCCGAAGCCGCGCAGCGCCCCGGCGGGCGGCAGGTTCGTGTAGAGGGCATAGGAGTCGATCGAGACGTTCTCGATGTCGTAGGGCCCCGGCGCCGTGAAGCCGGATTTCTGCGTCACGCGCGGCCCGATGTCGGCATAGGCGCCGCCGTTCCACCACACCTCGCAGTCGCGGCCGACGATGCGGCCGTCCTTCGTCACGCCGCTCCTGATGCGGAAGGTGCTGGCGTGCTTGGTGATGGTGAAGAACTGCTCCTCCATCGTGAGCGACACCTTGACCGGCCTTTTCGCCAGCAAGGAAAGGACGCTGACCAGCGCCTCGAGCTTGATATAGAGCTTGGCGCCGAATCCGCCGCCGAGGTACGGCACGCGCACGCGCACGCGGTTCTCGGGCCAGCCGAGCAGGCGCGCGACCTCGATGCGCACGAACGAAGGGCTTTGGGAAGCGGTGTGGATGGTGAGCGAGCTGTCCGTCGACTCGGCCACCGTGACGAGCGGCTCGAGCGGCGTGTGCATCACCTGCTGCGTGCGGAAGCGATGCTCGAAGACACGGTCGGCGCCGGCGATCGCGGCTTTGGCATCTCCCCTTCTCAAACGAAAGTCCAGGGCGACGTTCGTGTTCTTCACGCCCTTCAGGTGCTTCAAGTCCGGGAAGGTGCCGGCGGGCTTGAGCTCGTCGTGCACGATCGCCTTGGAGCTCACTGCCTCCACTTCGTCGTAGACGGCGGGCAGCTCGTCGTATTCGGCCTGGATGAGCGGGAGCGCCTCTTCCGCCACGTGCGGATCGGAGGCGAGCACCACCGCGACCGGCTCGCCGACGTAGCGCACCTTGCCGATGGCGAGCACCGGCTGGTCGTGGAAGGCGGGGCCATAGTAGGGATCGGGCACGATCTTCTTCACGTCCTCGCCCGTCACCACGCTGTGCACGCCGGCCATCGCGCGCGCCGCGCTCACATCCAGCTTCCTGATGCGGCCGTGGGCGACGCTCGAGCGGAAGATCTTGCCGTACAGCATGCCGGGCAGGCGCAGGTTATGCACGTACTCGGCGCGTCCGGTCACCTTGAGCCAGGACTCGAGGCGCGGGACCGAGCGGCCCACTTGCGGCGTCTCAGTGGCCTGCGTTGCGCGCTTCATGGATCGCCCTTGCCAGATAGACGCCGACCAGGTGCTTCTTGTACGCGGCCGAGCCGTGCAGGTCGCTCTCGATCTGCACCTCGCGCGCGGCCTCGGCGGCCTGCCGGATGAGGCCGTCGTTCAGCGCCTTTCCATTGAGCACCGCCTCGGCGGCCACGAGGCGCGTGGGCTTGTCGGTCGCCGCGCTCATCACGATGCCGACCTGCTTCTCGCCGAGCACGACCGCCATGCCGAGCGCCGGCCAGTCGTCCACCGAGCGCGTGGTGCATTTGAGATAAGCCGCGCGCTTGCCGGCCATCGGCGGCACTTGCAACTGGGTGATCAGCTCGCCCGCGCCGAGCGTCGTCTCGAGATAGCCGGCATACAAGGCCTCGACCGGCCAGCTGCGCTCGCCTTTCGGCCCGGCGATCGTCACCGTCGCGCCGAGCGCGCTCAGGAGCGGCGGCAGGTCCATGTGCGGATCGCCGTGCGCGAGATGGCCGCCCACGGTCGCCACATTGCGCACGCGCACATTCGAAAGCGTGCGCAGCGTGCGGGCGAGCACCCCCCATTCCTGCCGTACGAGCGCCGACGTTTCCAGTTTTCGTAAAGGAACCATGGCCCCGACACGCAGCTCGCCGCCGGGTCCGCGCTCGATGCGATCGAGGCCGAGCCGCCGCAGCGTGACGAGGCGAGTGGGCCGCAGCACGCCCGCCTTCATCATCAGCATGATCGCCGTGCCGCCGGACATGGGCCGCACCGCGCCCTCGGTTTCGCGCAATGCAGCGATCGCTTCGCGGAGCGAGCCGGGCTCGACGAGTTCGAATGGGCTCATGGGAACGGCGATTTTAAGCATGCTAATCTGCGCGCGCCAAAGGAGGAACCATGTTTCGAGCGCTTTCGCTGTGCATTGCACTTTTCCTGCCGCTCTTCGCCCACGCGCAGAGCGACCCCATCCGCATCGGCTTCCTGACCGTGCGCACCGGCCCGCTCGCCGCGGGCGGCAAGCAGATGGAGCAAGGGATCCAGCTCTTCCTCAAGGAGCGCAACAACACCATCGCAGGGCGCAAGGTCGAGCTGATCATCGCCGACACCGGCGGCAACCCGGCCGGCGCCAAGACGAAGACGCAGGAGCTGGTCGAGCGCGACCGGGTGCACGTCATCATCGGCCCCCTCGCCGCCTTCGAGGCGCTCGCGATCGACGATTACATCCGGCAGGCGCGCATCCCGACCGTCTCGTGCTCGGCGGCCGCCGAGGACCTCACCCAGCGCAAGCCCAACCCGTATTTCGTGCGCTCCGCGGCGAGCTCGGGGCAGCCGAACCACGCGCTCGGCGAATACGCGGCGAAGAACCTCGGCTACAAGCGCGTCGCGATCATCGCCGACGACTTCGCCTACGGCCACGAGACCGCCGCCGCCTTCCAGCGCGTGTTCGAGGACAACGGCGGCAAGGTGGTGCAGCGCCTCTTCACGCCGCTCAGCGTTCCCGATTACGGCTCCTACCTCGCCCAGCTCAAGACCAATGTGGACGCCGTCTATGCTGGTTTCGCCGGCGCCAACGGCTTTCGCTTCCTTCGCCAGTACAAGGAGTACGGGCTGAAGATGCCCGTGCTCGGCAGCATGACCACCGCCGACGAAGGCATCATGAAGCAGATGGGCGACGAGGCGGTCGGGGTCGTCACCGGCGGCTGGTACGCGGCCGGCATCGACACGCCCGAGAACAAGCGCTTCGTCGAGGCGGTGAACAAGGAATACGGCGCGGACCCGGGCTACTACACGCTCGGCGCCTACTCGGCCGGCGTGCTCGTCGAGCAGGCGGCGAAAGCCGTGAAGGGCAAGGTCGAGGACAAGGACGCCTTCATGAAGGCGCTCAAGAATCCCGGCACGGTGCACGACCCGCGCGGCGAATGGAAGCTCGACGAATTCGGCAATCCGGTGATGCCGATCTACATCCGCAAGGTCGAGCGCCGCGGCGCCAAGCTGGTGAACACGGTGATCCACACGTACCCGAACGTGAGCCAGTTCTGGAAGTACCCGCCCAAGCAATTCCTCGCGAGCCCGGTGTACTCGCGCGACTTCCCGCCGGCGAAGAACCTCGAGCAGTAATGGCCCTCCTCAAGCTCGGCGCCGTCCACGTCGAATACGACCAGCATGGCGCCGGGCAGCCCCTGCTCCTGGTGCACTCGCTCCTCACGGACATGACGGTCTTCGACGTCATCCTTCCGAAACTGAGCGGCCGGATCACCCGCATCAATCTGCCCGGCTTCGGCGCCTCGTCGCCGGTCGAGCTCACCACCGTGGCCGCGCACGCGGATCACGTCGCACGCGCGATCCACGCGCTCAAGCTCCCCGCGGACACTGCCGTGTTCGGCAACGGCTTCGGCTCCTTCGTCGTCCTCGAGCTCGCCATCCGCCACGGCAAGCGCTTCGGCAAGCTGATCGTCGCCGACACGCTCACCGCGTTTCCCGAGGCGGCGCGCGCGCCTTTTCGCATCATGGCCGAGAAGGTTTCGGGCGGCGGAATGAAAGCGGTGCTCGATACCGCGATCGGCCGGATGTTTCCCCCCGCCTTCGCGCAGGCACACCCCGCCGTGATCGCCGAGCGCAAGACCAAGCTGGCTGCAGTCGACCCCCAGTGCTTCGCGCGCGCCTGCACGGCATTGGCATCGCTCGACCTGAACTCCAATGCCGCCAACATCGAGAACCGCACGCTGGTGATGTGCGGCGCGCTCGACCAGACGACACCGCCCGCGCTAGCGCGCGAGCTCGCCGCGAAGATTCCCGGCGCGCGCTACGAGGAAATCGCCGGCTCCGGGCACTGCCCGATGCTCGAGCAGCCCGACGCGCTGGTGGAAAAGATGGAACGCTTCCTGGCCGCCTAGCTCTGGTGCGGGCCGCGCAGCTCGCGCAGCACCGCTTCGACGCGCTGCCACATGGCGGCCTGCTCCTTGTCGCCGGACTTGCCGAAGGCATCCGCCTTCTGCGCCGCTTCGGCGATGGCCTTGGCGCCGTGCGCTTCGAACAAGTGATGCGCCACTGCAGAAATATCGCTGGCGTTCATTTCTGCGCTCTTTCAAAGGATCGAGAGCTACGATGCTCCTCCATTGCGCGCCCATCGTATTGACGCAAGTCAGGAGCCGCTGAACCAGTTGTAGCCTTTGTCTTCCCAGTAGCCGCCGGGGTACTCGTTGGTCACGAAAATGGCGGCGATGTGCTTGGGGTTCTTGAAGCCGAGCTTGGTGGGGATGCGAAGCTTCATCGGATAGCCGTACTTCGGCGGCAGCAGCTCGTCGGCGAACTTGAAGCTCAACTGCGTCTGCGGGTGCAGCGCGGTGGCCATGTCGATGGAGCCGTAATAGTCGTCGGCGCATTCGAAACCGACGTACTTCGCGCTCGTATCGGCGCCGATGCGCGCGAGGAAGTCCGAGAAGCGCACCCCGCTCCACTTGCCGATCGCGCTCCAGCCCTCGACGCAGATGTGCCGCGTGACCTGCGAAAACTGCGGCAGCGCGTAGAGCTCGGCGAGCGACCAGGGCTTCTTGTCGCGGATCATGCCGGCGAGCTCGAGCTTGTAGGACGAGCCGTCGATGATGCGCACCTCGCTCTCGGGGTAGTAGCCATTGAACGGAAACGGCCGGGTGATGCGGCTCTCGGGATATTCGGGCGCGAGGCGCTTCGGGTCGAAGAGCCACTGCTGCACGCCGTCATTCCAGCGCGACATCGCCCACAGCACGCGCTG
>DATDCR010000172.1:0-4621 GCA_036524215.1 Burkholderiales bacterium | reverse complement strand
ACCATCCGCGCCTTGTAGTAGTCGTCGATCAGCGTGCGCTCGAGCGCTTCCTTTGCCGGGTTTGTCGCATTTCTGCTGAGAACATCCTCGGGTAGATCCTCAGGCCCCGCGACCGGCTCGCCGGTGACGCGGCTCTTCGGCCCGCGGCTGCCGACGCCGTGCTGCACGCGCCGCACCTGGCGCGCGTACCAGGTCTCGGTGAACTGGCTCAGGATGCCGCCGTGCCGGCAGAGCTCGCGGTAGTAGTCGGCGAAGCCTTCCCAGATGCACAGCGCCGCGAGGTGCGGCGGGCGCAGCGCGCCGGCCTGCCACTGGTTGGTGGCGAAGTACGAGATGCCGTTCATGCCGACCTTGCCGTTCGACCACGGCTGCGCCGCGGCCCACTCGATGCAGTGGTAGATGTCGCGCGCCTCGCGCGGCGACCAGATGTCGATCACGCCGGGGGAGCGTCCGGCGCCGCGCGAGTCGACGCGCAGGCAGACGTAGCCGTCGGGCACCCACTTCTCGGGATCGACGAGCTCCCAGACCTGGTAGCGGTTGCTCGAGCCTTCGAGCACCTCGGGCGCCGCGGCGACGAGCCGCTTCCAGTTCGCCTCGTAGCCTTCCTGGAAGGCGAGGCCCTTGGCATAGGGGCCATAGCTCAGGATGACCGGATAACGGCCCGCGCCGGCGGGCCTGAAGACATCGGCGCGCAGCACCACGCCGTCGTCCATCGTGATCGGCGCGTCCCAGTCGATCTTCATCGCAACCGCAGCACTCCTCCTCGGGAGCGGGCATTATGCCCTCGGCGTCGTAGCACAGAGGGCGCCGGCGGTGCTACATTGGCGCCGCATTGATCTCAAGCAGTGAATACCCGTCCCTACACCGTCAAAAGCGGTTCCGCAGTGGTCGTTAATTCCCTTGAATATCGTGCCCGGAGCGGAGCTCGGAAAGCTTCGCGCATTCTCAGGAAGGACAGGCTATGGCGACAGGCACGGTGAAATGGTTCAACGACTCGAAAGGCTACGGCTTCATCACGCCCGACGACGGCGGCAAGGACCTCTTCGCGCACCACAGCGCGATCCAGGGCTCCGGCTTCAAATCGCTGAAAGAGGGCCAGAAGGTGTCGTTCGAAATCACCCAGGGCCAGAAGGGGCCCGCGGCGGCGAACATCAAGCCGCTGTAGAGGCGCCATCGATCCAGGCTGGAAAGGCCCGCCCGAGCGGGCCTTTTTCATTTGCAAGGGGAAAGTCATGAAACGCACGCTTGGCTGGGCAGTGCTCGCCGCCGCGCTGTTCGGCGCGGGGTATGTCGTGGCGCAGCAAAGAGGCGAGCCGGACATCCGGCGCGTCGTCACCAAGCTCGACGCGTCGGGCAAGGCGGTGGTGATGTTCGATAGCCGCGTGCCGATGTCGGGCGAGCGTCCGCCGAACCATGTCGCCAACATGTGGGTGACCGACCGGAGCCTGCCCGACTTCTCCGCCGATGCCGATCGCGGGAAGAGCAAGACCGGCATCGCGCCGCCGAAGTCGGGCACCGTGTTCCGCATCGTCGACTTCGCGCCGGAGCCCGAGTCGGTGGCGCGCATGGACCCGAACACGATGATGAAGATCGTCGGCGCCAACGCCCCGGCGAAGGGCCTGCCGCCGCGCCATCCGATGATGCACCGTACGCGCACCCTCGACTACGCGATCGTCATGGCGGGCGAGATCGACATGCTGCTCGACGACAGCGAGGTGCATTTGAAGGCGGGCGACGTCATCGTGCAGCAGGCGACGAACCATGCATGGGTGAACCGCGGCAACGCGCCGTGCCGCGTCGCGTTCATCCTGATGGATTCGCAGGAACCCTGACGACTCAGAAGGTGCGCGTCACGAAAACCATCGCGGACCACCGGCTCTTCTCTTCGAATCGAACCGCTGTTTCACCGTTAGGAGCGGGTTCATCTTTCTTGAACCCGGAGCCGAGGTCCTTGACCTTGTTGTCCAGGATAAGACCCGCTCCGACGGAGAAGCCGTCCTTCTGATCCGCCAGCTTCTGGCCATACATCAGGCCGAATCCGACGCCAGATAAGACCTTGTCGTCGGCAGCGGCAATGGCAACGAAGGGACCGAAGCCGCGGTTGCCGCCGTCCTTTTCATGGCCCCACAGGAACTGGTGGAACTCCATGAGCACTCGCGCCTGCTGCTTTTGCTGGGCACTGACGCGAACCACGCCATTAACGATCGTTGCGTCTGTAATGGCTTCCCGGCGACTGAAGGAAAACCCAAAGCCTAAACCCCACGTCAACCCAAGGAAGCTCTGCTCGTCTTTGGCTTCCTTGTACAAGGACTCCGTGTAGGTGATCGCCTCGGCGCCAGCCTGGTGCATGGCAAATTGCCTGTCCGAAGGCGCGTCGGCTACGGCCATTGCAACATTACTGCGGACGCAGTCAAGCGCTCTGCGCGCGGCCGCCACACGCTCATCGATGTCCTTTGAGCCGCCACCGCGCTGCGCTTTCTGCATATCCGTGGCGCACCTCGCACCTTTGATTGAATTCATCGTCGCCATGACGTCGACATGTGCCGCCGCCTTTGGCGCTTGCGCGAATCCCGGAGACACGATTACTGAAGAAAGCAGCGCAGCCGATATTCTGCTCAATAGGTCAACGCGCATTGTTCCCTCCTTGGTAATGGCCACTGTAACTCGTTAACGCCGCGTGAGAGTCAGTGCACTGACCCCGAATTGAATCTTCATCGCTTGGTTAGTGCGATATTCACTAAAGCAGACGTCCGGATAAGAGCGGCGCCCGACGCGGCGCTAGCCTTCCTCCAGCAAAGCGCAGGGGCGCTTTGCGCTTCGCAGGGAGGCGGTCATGAACAACGCGGTCGCGTTCGCCGACAACGACGTCATCACCATCGCATGGAGCTACGGCCGCAAGCCCGAAGGCTGCATGGGCTTCGCGGTCTACCGCATCGACAGCCAAGGCAAGGAAGAGGCGCTGCCGAGCCACGCGGTATTCAAGGGCGACACCATCAAGCCGGGCCAGAAGACCGACGAGTACCCGGTGCAGAAGTTCTACTGGAAGGATCTCTACGCACGGCTGATCGCCGAGAAGACCGGCAGGCGCAAGTTCCGCTACAAGGTCGTGCCGCTGGAAGGCAAGCCGCACAAGCTCAAGCCCATGGCCGCCTTCCCGGCGATCATCTCGAACGAGGTCGAGATCGCGCCGAAGCTCTCCGACTACGTGAGCGCCTATTTCAACCGCGGCCTGGTCTCGACGCAGCGCGTGTCGCGGGCGCTGAAAGGCAAGCCCGGCAAGCAGAAGCTGCTCGACAGGATCGCGGATCCCGCCGATCGGCTGCGCGAGAGCCTGTCCGGCGACATGGTCGAGGCGCTCACCGGGTTCGTCGCGCGCGCCAAGAGCTCCGGAAAGATCTACGCGGCGCTCTACGAGCTCGGCGACCCGCAGCTCCTCGATGCGCTGAAGGCGATCGGCAAGCGGCTGCACATCGTGCTGTCGAACTCGGTGCGCAAGGATGAGGAGAGCGGTGCCACCACCGACGGCAACCAGCTCGCGCGCGACGTCCTCGACCAGTCGGCGGGGACGCTCGTCAACCGCATGATGCCGAGCGGCCACATCGGCCATAACAAGTTCCTCGTCTACGTGAACAGCGCCGGCAAGCCGAAGGCGGTGCTGCTCGGCTCGACGAACTGGACGCCGACCGGCCTCTGCGCGCAGACGAACAACACGCTGGTCGTGGAAGACGACGACCTGGCGGCGCGCTACCTCGCCTACTGGAAGAAGCTGCAATCGGACACCGCGGCGGCGGGCGGCGTGGCGCGCGAGCTGCAGGGAAAGACGCTGCGCACGTGGGATGCGAGCGGCAAGGATTTCCAGATCGACGGCGCCGCGGTGGAAAGCTGGTTCTCGCCGAATACGCCGAAGGCGCGCTCGAAGGCTTCCGGCAAGGAGAAGCGGCCGCCCGACATGGAAGTCGTCGCGCAGCGCATCGGCGGGGCCGAGCATGCGGTGCTCTTCCTCGCCTTCTATCCCGGCTCGCCGAGCATCGCCAACTGGGCCGGGCTCGCCCTGCGCCGCGACAAGAAGCTCTTCGTGCGCGGTTGCGTGACCAACAAGTCCGCTTCGGAGGCGTTCTACTACGAGCTGAAGGGTGCGACGCCGCCGAAAAAGGTGAAAGGCGAGAAGCGGCCGGTGAAGCAGGACCCGCGCGTGATCGGCGCCGAGGCGCTCGACGGCAAGGTGATCCCGAAGGGGTGGCAGAAAGAAATCCTGAAGGCCGGCTTCGCCATCATCCACGACAAGATCCTGGTCATCGATCCGTTCTCGGACAAATGCGTGGTGGTGACCGGCAGCCACAACCTCGGCCACAAGGCCTCCTTCGACAACGACGAGAACCTGGTGATCGTCGAAGGGAACAAGAAGCTCGCCACGGCGTACGCCACCCACGTCCTCGACGTGTACGACCATTTCTCGTGGCGCTACATGGTCAAGCGGCTCGGCAACAAGGCCGCTGACCAGTCGCTTTCCTCGGATCCCGACGAGTGGCTCGACCGCTACTTCGACAAGGACGGCAACCTGACGAACGCGCAGCTCAAGTTCTGGCTGCAGGCGGCGGCGCCGGCCTGATTAGTGCCCTGA
>DATDCR010000171.1:0-8466 GCA_036524215.1 Burkholderiales bacterium | reverse complement strand
TGAAGGACGTCGCGGCGGCCTTGCGCAGGATCAAGGATGCCCAGGTGCCGTTCGTTTCGCGCGGCGACCGCAGCGGCACCCATTTCGCCGAGCTCGAGCTCTGGAAGAGTGCCGGCATCGACATCGCCAAGGAAAAGGGCGCCTGGTACCGGGAGATCGGCCAGGGTATGGGACCGGCGCTGAACACGGCGGCCGCGATGAACGGCTATGTGCTCTCCGATCGCGGCACCTGGCTTTCGTTCAGGAACCGCGCCGATCTCACCATCTCGGTGCAGGGCGACAAGCGCCTCTTCAACCAGTACGGCATCATGCTCGTCAACCCGGCGAAGCATCCGAACGTGAAGAAGGACCTGGGCCAGGCATTCGTCGACTGGCTGATCTCGCCTCAGGGGCAGAAGGCGATCGCAAGCTACAAGATCGGCGGCGAACAGCTCTTCTTCCCGAACGCTAAAATCAATGGGTGAAGGTCTTCGGCTTTGCAGGCTGGTCCGGTAGCGGCAAGACCACCCTCATCGAGAAATTGATCCCGCGCTTCGCCGGCACCGGGCTGCGCGTCGCGCTCATCAAGCACGCGCACCACAGCTTCGACGTCGACCAGCCGGGCAAGGATTCGTACCGCCATCGGCACGCCGGCGCCTCGGAGGTGCTGGTCACCTCGTCGCGCCGCTGGGTGCTGATGCACGAGCTGCGCGGCGCCGCCGAGCCGCCTTTCGAGGCGCAGCTGGAGCGTCTGTCGCCCTGCGACCTGGTCATCGTCGAGGGCTTCAAGCACGCCGCGATCCCCAAGCTCGAGGTCTGGCGGCGCGTGAGCGGCGAGCCGCTGCTGCACCCGAACGACCCGCATATCGTCGCGCTGGCGAGCGATACGAAGGTCGAGACCTCGCTGCCGCTGCTCGACTTGAACGACGACGCCTCGATTGCGTCGTTCATCCTCGCTCACTTGAGACTGCAATGAACAAGGGCCTGCTTTCGGTCGACGAAGCGCTCGAGCAGATGCTGGCGCGCGCGCAGCCGGTCGCCGAGATCGAGGACATACCGACCCTCGAGGCCACCGGCCGGGTGCTCGCGCGCGCGCAGCGCTCGACGATGAACGTGCCGCCGATGGATAACAGCGCGATGGATGGCTACGCGGTGCGCGTGGCCGACGGGGCGCAACTCAAGGTCAAGCAGAGGATCATGGCCGGCGCCGTCGGCGAGCGGCTCGAAGCGGGCACGGCCGCGCGCATCTTTACCGGCGCGCCGATTCCGCCGGGCGCCGATGCCGTGGTGATGCAGGAGCACTGCGCGGTTTCCGGCGAGGAGCTCACCATCCAAGGCAAAGTCGAGAAGGGCCAGTGGATCCGACGTGTCGCGAGCGACATTCGCGAAGGCGCCGAGATCCTGCCCGCCGGAAAGCGCCTGCTGCCGCAGGACACCGGGCTCGCGGCTTCGGTCGGGATCGGGCGCCTGCCGGTCTATCGAAAGCTGCGGCTCGGCCTTTTTTTCACCGGCGACGAGCTCGTCATGCCGGGCGAGCCGCTCGCGCCCGGTCGCATCTACAACTCGAACCGCTTCACCTTGCGCGGGCTGACCGAGGTCTTCGGCTGCGAGCTCAAGGACTACGGCATCGTGCCCGACAGCCTCGAGGCGACGCGCGAGGTGCTGCGCCGTGCGGCCAGGGAATGCGACCTGGTCGTGACTTCCGGCGGTGTCTCCGTCGGCGACGCAGACTTCGTGAAGCCGGCGGTCGAGGCGGAAGGCGAGCTCCTCATGTGGCGCATCGCCATGAAGCCCGGGCGCCCGCTTGCCTTCGGCAACGTGGGCAATGCCTTCTTCATCGGCTTGCCCGGCAATCCGGTCTCCAGCTTCGTCACCTTCCTGATCTTCGTGCGCCCTTTCCTGCTCAAGGCGCAGGGAATGAGCGATGTGCTGCCGCACGCCATTTCCGCGCGCGCCGACTTCGACTGGCCCGAGCCCGACGCACGCCGCGAGTTCCTGCGCGCGAGATGGAACCGCGAAGGCGGGCTGGATCTCTATCCGACACAGGATTCGGCCGTGCTCACCTCGACCGCCTGGGCCGACGGGCTGATCGACAACCCGGCGGGGCATGCCGTGCGCAAAGGCGAAAGCGTCCGCTTCCTGCTCTACGCGGACCTGTACCGATGAAAGTGAAGGTGCTTTTCTTCGCGGCGCTGCGCGAGCAGCTCGGCAAGGGCAGCGAGGAGATCGATCTGCCGTCGGGCGTGACCACCGTCGGCGGGCTGCGCGAGCACCTGCGCGAGCGCGGCGGCGCCTGGGCGGCGGCGTTTGCCGCGGCCCGCAACGTGCGCGCGGCGGTGAACCAGGAGATGGTGCAGCTCGCCGCGCCGATCACAGGCGGCGATGAAGTCGCTTTCTTCCCACCGGTGACCGGCGGATGAAGCAAATAGGATGAGAGTCAGGGTACAGAAAGAGGATTTCGATCTGTCGGCCGAGGTGCGGGCCATCTCCGGCGACAGCAAGGTCGGCGCCGTGGCGAGCTTCGTCGGCCTGGTGCGCGACGTGCGCATGACGCTGGAGCACTATCCCGGCATGACCGAGAGCGCGATCCGCAAGATCGTCGACCAGGCGGGCTCACGCTGGCAGGTCATGGACTGCACGGTCATCCACCGCTACGGAGACTTGCTGCCGAACGACCAGATCGTGCTGGTCGCCGTGGCGAGCGCGCATCGCGGCGACGCTTTCGCCGCCTGCGAATTCATCATGGATTACCTCAAGACCCAGGCACCCTTCTGGAAGAAGGAATACCGCGCCGAAGGCGCGAGCTGGGTGGAGGCCCGCGCCACCGACGACCAGGCGGCCGAACGCTGGAAGAAGTAGGCCATTTGGTCTAGCCGCGGGGACGGGGCAAGCTAGAGCCCGACCCGGCCGCCGTCATTAAATGCCGAGGACGATGCAGTCGCACGCCTCGACGACGTTCAGCGACCTCCTTGGCGAGGTGAAGGGATTCTGGACGCCTCTTCCGGACAAGCCGGAGGAGACGCCGGAAGGGGTGCTTTGCGCGCTTTGGAGCACCGCCTGCGGCGCGCCGGTTTCGGTCGACCGGGCCGCGTCGGCTGCGCTTCCGGTGCTGGATGAGAAGGCGCTCATGCGCCTGCGCGAGCTGCTCGCGCAGAAGAAAGCCGGCGTGCCGCTTGCGCATCTCACCGCCCGGCAGACGTTCCTCGGCCTGGAGCTCCTTGCCGGCCCCGAGGCGCTGATTCCGCGCAAGGAAACCGAGATCCTCGGCCGCGCGGCGCTCGCCAAGATCAACTGCATGGCGCGCAAACGCGGCTCGCTCCTTGTGCTCGACGCCTGTACCGGCAGCGGCAACCTCGCGCTCGCTTACGCGTACTACGAGCCGCAGGCGCGCGTCTACGCGGCGGATCTTGCCGAGGACGCGGTGCGCCTGGCGCGGCGCAATTGCGCGCATCTGGGCTTGTCCGAGCGGGTCGAAGTGCGGCTGGGCGATCTGCTCGAGCCGTTCGAAAGCCCGCAATTCATCGGGCAATGCGATTTCCTGAGCTGCAACCCGCCGTACATCTCGGCGGCCAAAGTAAAGGAAATGCACCCCGAGATCGCCCGGCACGAGCCCGAGGCGGCGTTCAATGGCGGCGTCTACGGCGTATCGATCCTGATGAAGCTCCTGCGCAGCGCGCCGCGCTTTCTTCGCGCCGGTGCCTGGCTGGGCTTTGAAGTCGGCCACGGCCAGGGCGCCGGCGTTGCCCGCCAGCTCGAGAGGAATCCAGCCTTTGCGGCCGTCGAGACGTATACGGACGCGGCGGGGGAGATACGGGCGATCCTCGCGAAGTCGCGCCCCGTCCAGGCGGCATGACCGCCGGCGTCAACGCGCTCGCGAAGAGCGCTCCGCGCCGCGTGCTGCGGCTGCCGGAATGGTGCCGCCTGCTCCATTCCGACTACCGCCGCTACCGCGCCGCCGGCCATTCGCCGCTCGCGACCGTCTTCCTTACGCAGGGCTTCTGGGCGAGCTGCGTGTATCGCAGCTGCCATGCCTTGATCAACGCGATGCCCGATGGCGTGCTGCGCTCGATCGCAAAGACCGTCGGCTCCGTGCTGCAGAAGGTGATCGAGATCGTCACCGGCATCTGCGTGCCCAACAACACGAAGATCGGCCCCGGCCTCTACTTCCCGCGCTTCGGCGCCATCATCCTCAGCCACGGCCCGATCGGCGAGAACTGCACCATCGAGCAGAACGTGACGCTCGGCATCGCCGGCCGCGGCGCAGAGCGCGGCCGCCCGAGCATCGGCAACCGCGTCTTCATCGGCGCCGGCGCGATGATCGTCGGCAAGATCACCATCGGCGATGACGCGTATATCTTCCCCGGCTCGGTCGTGACGCGGGCCGTGCCGCCGCGCGCCGTCGTGATGGGCTATCCCGCGCGCGTCGTCTCCGCCGAGGGCAGCTTCGACTGGATCGTCTACGACGGCATGGACTACGACCCCGCGCGCCGCGCCTCGCTGGAAGAGTCCGGCCGCAATTAGTCTGCTTCCCGGCGCAAGAGCCAGAAGAATTCCTTGGTATCGCCCGGCCGTGTGCCGTGCCAGAGGCGCTTCCAGCCTTGCCCGACGTTGGGCGCTTCGTTTGTTCCCGTATGGACGAGGAGGAGCGGACAGTCGCCTGCGCCGGCCTTGATACCGGCGAAGTAATGGAACAGCGCGCGCTGCGGCTCCGTCAGGGCGCGCGCCGCGACGCACTGGCCCTGCGGGCGCGCGCGCTGCATGTCCGCAATGACGCCGCGATAGCTCTTGGCGTGGTCGAGCCAAGGCAGCCAGAGCGTCATCGCCAGTCCCCACACCAGCGTGACGCCGGCCAGCCAGTGCATGGGCAGGCGGGGCTCGGCCGGCAGGGCCGCGGCCCAGAGGCCGGTCACCGCGAGCGCTGCGATCGGCGCAATGACGCCGATGTGCGGCACATAGCCTGGCGACTGGGCTTCGAGAAAAGCGGGACGCCAGCCGGCCGTGAAAGCGAGCCAGGCGAGCCCGAGCGCGCTCGCGAGCAACGCGCAGCCCCACACTGCTGCCACGTCGATCGGCCTTGCAATCCATGCTGGAAGCGAATCCAGCCCCTGTGCGCCGAGCAGGGCAATGGGCACGAGCATCGGCAGGCCGTAGACCGTGCGTGCCGAGGAAGCGGCGCTCAGCACGGCGAACATGACGACGAACGCCACGATCGGCAGCTGCAGCGGTCTTGCCCAACGCTGCCGGTAAACCGCCCACAGCGCGAGCGGCCATGCGGGCAGCGCAAACCAGGCAAGCGACTTCGCGTAGAGCGCGTGATCGAGCACGCCGCCGAGGCCGGCGGAGCCGGTGAAGCGTCCGAAGTTGTTGACCCAGAACCACTCGTGGAAGAGCTCGGGCGAATGCCGATAGAGCAGCCAGGGCCAGATCAGCGCCCAAGGCGCGAAGGCAGCGAGCGCCCGGGCGTAGATGCGCCGGCTCTGCCGCCATTCGCGGAAGAAGAGCATCGCGACGGCGGTGAGGGCGAGAAAGCCCGGGCCGAGCAGTCCCTTCGAAAGGAACGCGATGCCGGCGCCCGTGCCGAGCAGGAGCCCGCGGCGCGCGCCGAGCCCGTACAGTCCCATGGCCACGCCGGCGACGAGCGCGTTATCCGTGATGAGCTGGTGAGCGTGCTGCAGGTAGCCCAAGCAGCCGGCCAGGAGCAGCGGCGCCGAAAGGCGCCGTTCGGCGGCAAGGTATGTGAACCAGAGCGCGAGCCCGACGAAGAACGCCGACGCGAGCCGCGCCGCATCGTGCAGCGGCAAGGCCCATCCGAACAGCCGGGCGAAGATAGCCGCGGTCCAGAAGAACACCGGCGGTTTTTCGACGAACGGCTCGCCGCCGAGCGTCGGCACGAGCCAGTCGCCGCTCTCGAGGATGTGATAGACGAGGCCGAAGCTGTACGCCTCGTCCGGCTTCCACGGATCGTGGCCGAAGAGGCCGAGCACGACCCAGGCAGCGAGCAGAAAAATGGGGACAGACCCCATTTTCCTGCGGGCTATGCCGAGCAACGGAAAATGGGGTCTGTCCCCATTTTTCATGCGGCGACGACCGTGCGCAGGTCCGCGAGCTCGTTCTCGGCGAGGGTTTCCTTCTCGAGCAGCTTCTGCGCCCAGGCTTCCAGCGCCGCCTTGTGCCGCCGCAGGATGCCGAGCGCCTTGCTGTGCGCGGTGTCGACGATGTTGCGCACGGCGATGTCGATCTCGCGCGCGGTTTCTTCGCTGTACTCGCGATGGCCTTGCGGCAGCGGCCCGCCTAGGAACGGCGCGCGCTCCTCCTCGTAGGCGACGTGGCCGAGGCCCTGCACCATGGCGTAGCGCATCACCATGCTGCGCGCGATATCGGTGACCTTCGCCAGGTCGTCCGCCGCGCCGGTCGAGAGATGGCCGAAGATGACTTCCTCCGCCGCGCGTCCGCCGAGCAGCACCGCCATCTTGTTCTCGAGCTCCTCGCGCGTCATGAGGAAGCGATCCTCGGTCGGGCGCTGGATGGTGTAGCCGAGCGCGCCGACACCGCGCGGAATGATCGATACCTTGTGCACCGGATCGGTCCCGGGCAAGGCCATCGCCACCATGGCGTGGCCCATCTCGTGGTGCGCGACGATGCGCCGCTCGTGCGGGTTGAGGACGCGGTTCCTCTTCTCCAGGCCGGCGATCAGGCGCTCGATCGCCTGCGTGAAGTCGTCGAGCGAGACCGACTCGGCGCCGCGCCTAGTGGCGAGGAGCGCCGCCTCGTTCACGAGGTTCGCGAGATCCGCGCCGGAAAAGCCGGGCGTGAGCGCGGCGACCTGTTCGAGGGCGACATCGGTCTGCATCTTTATTTTTTTCGCATGCACGCGCAGGATCTGCAGGCGGCCCGCCTTGTCCGGCCGATCGACCAGCACTTGGCGGTCGAAGCGTCCGGCGCGCAGCAAGGCCGGATCGAGGATTTCCGGCCGGTTGGTCGCGGCGAGCAGTACGAGGCCGGTGCTCGGATCGAAGCCGTCCAGCTCGACCAGCAGCTGGTTCAGCGTCTGCTCCTTCTCGTCGTGCCCGCCGAAGCCGCCGGCGCCGCGCGCGCGGCCCAGCGCGTCGAGCTCGTCGATGAAGATGATGGCGGGCGCCTTGGCGCGCGCCTGCTCGAAAAGATCGCGCACGCGAGCCGCGCCCACGCCGACGAACATCTCCACGAACTCGGAGCCCGAGATGGAGAAGAAGGCGACGCCCGCTTCGCCCGCCACGGCGCGGGCGAGCAGCGTCTTGCCGGTGCCGGGCGGTCCGACGAGAAGCACGCCCTTCGGCACGCGCGCGCCGAGGCGGCCGTACTTCTTCGGATCCTTGAGGAACTCGACGACCTCCTGCAGCTCGGCCTTCGCCTCGTCGACGCCGGCCACGTCGGCGAACGTCACGCCGGTGCTTTTCTCGACGTAGATCTTGGCGCGGCTCTTGCCGATGCTCATGAAGCCGCCGCCCATGCCGCCCATGCCCTGGCTCATGCGCTGGGCGAGGAAATACCAGACGCCGAAGAACACCAGCGCCGGCACCACCCACGACGCCAGGTTCTGCAGGAAATTGCTCTCGTAGACGCGCGTGTACTTCACGCCGAACTTCGACAGCCGCTCGGCGAGGTCGGGCTCGACCAGATTGGCGACCGCCACCGTCTTGCCGCTTTCGCTGCCCTTCAGTTTCCCGGTGATGTGGCGCTCGGAAACCGTCACCTCGGAAATCTTGTCTTCCTTGAGGAGCCTTTCGAACTCGCTGTACGGCAGCACCTCGACCGTCTGGGCGCGCTGCCACGCTTCCTGGATGAGCAGCATCGCGACCAGGGCGAAGATGACGTAGGCGACGTGAAAGCGCGTGCGGCGTTCCATGGCTTTGATTTTCCCTTGAATATCGGGCCGACGGCCCCACTTTCTAGAGGCAAGCCGGAAAAAGGCTTTGAAGGATCAACGAGATGCGATTCGACAAGTTTACGACCAAGCTCCAGGAGGCGCTCGCCGCCGCGCAGAGCGCTGCGCTGGGCAGCGACAACCAGTACATCGAGCCGCAGCACCTGCTCGCCGCGCTGCTCGCCGACGAAGGGATCGCCGGCTTGATCAGCAAGGCGGGCGGCAATCCGGGGATCCTGAGGAAAGAACTCGGTGACAGCATCGCGCGGCTGCCCAAGGTCGAGGGTACGCCCGGCGAGGTGCATCTCTCGCGCGAGCTCTCCCAGCTCCTCAACGTCGCCGACAAGGAAGCGCAGAAGCGCGGCGACCAGTACATCGCCTCCGAGCTCTTCCTCCTCGCTGCCGCCGGCGACAAGGGCGAGATCGGCCGCCTCCTCAAGCAGGCCGGCGTCTCCAAACAGAATCTGGAGAAGGCGATCCAGGAAGTGCGCGGCGGCGATAACGTCTCCTCGCAGGAAGGCGAGAGCCAGCGCCAGGCGCTCGCCAAGTACACCCTGGATCTGACCGATCGGGCAAGGCAGGGA
>DATDCR010000170.1:0-2726 GCA_036524215.1 Burkholderiales bacterium | reverse complement strand
AGGCGCCGAGCATCGGCGTCTGGTAGTGGATCGTCGCCGCGCCGAGGAAAGTGGCGAGCGCGAGGAGGGCGAGCAGTCCCCGGCTCAGGCCCGGCGATTCGGCGGACATACCTAGACTTTATTTCATTACCACGCTGCAGGAGGAAAGATCGGCCTGGCCGCCGGCGGCGATCCCCTGGTAGAGCGTCCGCAGCCGCTCGTCGACGCGCTCCTCGCGCGGATGCCGCTTCGCCTTGTTGAAGCGTCCGACGCCGCGCGGCCCGGCGTTGTAGACCGCGTACGCCGCGCGCGGCACATGATCCGGGTCGCCGGTCTTCTCGGCGTACGGAATGGCGTAGTCCTTCACATAGCGCATCAGGATCTGCGCCCCGGCGCGCGTGTTGTAGGCCGTGTCCCAGCGCAGGCGCTGGATGTCGTAGAAGCCGCGCCAGACATGCTGGTTGATCTGCATGATGCCGATGCTGCTCGACTGCGAGCGCAGGTAGGTCACCTTGCCGCCGCGGCGCACGTATTGATGCCAGCAGCTCTCGATGAGCGCGGTCGCCGGCACCAGGCTGCGATAGATCTTGTCGTACGGCGCGCCGAGCGGCGTGTGCTCGAGTTCTGCAATCGTGGTCTTGCTCAGCAGCTCGCGGATGCGCGCCTGATAATCCGGCAGCTCCTCCGCGCTCGGCACCCAGCGATCGAGCGGCTCCTGCGCGTAGGCGCGGCTGATGAAGAAATCGAGCCGGCTGCGCCCGGCCGGCGGCGCGGGGGGCGGCGCCGGATCCTGGGTCTCTTCGATCTTGAACAACGATTGCAGCTGCGGATCGACCGCCAGGTCGTACGCGAGCGGATCGGCCGTGTCGCCCGGACGCAAGCTGCGCGCGAGCTGCCGCAAGCCGTCGGGCGTCAGCCTCATGTCCAGGCCGGGCGCCGCCTCCTGCAGCGCCGCGAACGCATCGCCGGCGTCGACGAACAGCGTGTATTCGGAATCGGCCAGGATCGAGCGCAGCTCGTTCCAGGTATCGATGAAGAGCGTCCTCAAAGGATCGCTGCCCGCCGGCTCGTCGCCCGAGAGCAGGGCAACGAGCTGGTAGCGGCTTTCAAGCAGCAGCGTGAAGAGACGCTGGCGAAGGCGCTCGTTGTCGATCGCGACCTGGCGGATGCTGTAGACGAGGAACGCATCCCACGGCTGCAGGGCCAGCTCCAGCGCTTCGACTTCCGCTTCGCTGAGCGGCGCGGCGGATGTCGCCGCCTGGGCCGGCGGCGCAAGCCACGCGTCCGGCAGCTCGAGCGAGATCGGCACGATCACCTGCTTGCTCTCGATGCGCGGCTCGAGCACGCGCAGGCCGGAGATCACCTGCTCCATCGCGCTGCCTTGCGCAGCCGGGGCGGATGCGCGAAGGATGCCGAGCAGGGCGTCGCGCGATGCGCCGAGGTCGTAGCTGAAGCGCTCGAGGCGCGGGTGCACGTAGCGCTTGGTCTGGTCCCAGATGACGGCGGCGGCCTTCGCGCCGCTCGCGTCCGTCAGCTTCGAATCGACGATGCGCACGCGCAGGTGCCCGGCGCGGTCGATTCGCGGCACCAGGCGGAACTCCATCGTGCCCTGCCAGGCGACCGCCTTCTGGCACGCGCCGAAGAGCTCGACGCCGAAGGCGGCATCGCCCGGTCCGGAAAGGCGCAGCACACCGTCCCGGCCTTCCAGCGCCGGCGCGGCCAGGTTGAGGTAGCGGCAGCGTCCTTCGCGATAGATCTCGTTCGGCCTTTCCGGCGACGCGGCGAGGCGGGCGGCGAGCGCCTGGCGAATCGCGTCCAGCGGCACTCGCAGCGGAATCTCCACGCGCGCGGCGTGCGTGCCGGACGCAAGCGTGAACAGAACAAGAGCTGCAACCAGGCGAATCATCCGCATATGGATAACCAAAGATCCGGAGCCTTGTCCACCGCCCGGACCCGACCATTCGGCCTGCAATGGACCTAGGGGCGGGGCTCCAGGCGCCAGCGCGTCGAGATGCGGAAGCGGTTCTGCGGATAGACGTTCATCGACACCGAGAGCAGGCGCTCGTTCGACGCGTAGTAGTAACGCAGCACGTGGAGCGCGGCGGTGCCCGCCGGAACGCCGAGCAGCTTCGCGACGCGCTCGGGCGTGGCGAGGCTGCCGATGTCCTGCTGCACTTCGACGATGCGTGCCCCGTAAAGCTCTTCCAGCAGCCCGTACACCCACGTCCCGCCGCCTTCCAGGCGCGAACGGATGCCGGCGTGCCCGGGCAGCACGTAGATCTCCATGTACGTGATCGGCGCGCTCTGGCCGAGCGGGTAGCGGCACGCGTCTATGCGCAGCCAGCGCTGTTCCGGCTTGCAATGCAGCATGGCGGCGAGCTCTGCATTTGCCGTGACGGTGCGGGAGCCGACCACCTTCAGCCGCGTGCGTTGCGTGTACTGGAAAAGCTCGGACACGCTGGAGAGCGAGGCGACGAACCTTCCCTGCGCCTGCGTCGCGCGCACATGCGTGCCGATGCCGGGCCGGCGCGAAATCAGGCCTAGGTCGACGAGTTTGCGGATCGCCTCCCGCGCCGTGTGACGCGAGACACCGTAGTGCTCGCACAGCTCGAGCTCGGGCGGCAGCATCTCGCCGACGGGGTAGCGGCCAGTGCGGATCTCGCGGATCAGGGCATCCGCGACGCGGACGTAGCGTGGCGTGCTCATTAATACATGTAATGCCCGCCGTTGACGTGCATTACCTGGCC
>DATDCR010000169.1:0-5044 GCA_036524215.1 Burkholderiales bacterium | reverse complement strand
GCCACGCCCGTGACGAGCAGGCGATGAAAGGACGGCACCATGTGCAGCTTGTCGCGCGCGGCCAGCATCTCGGCGTGCTCGCGCGCGGCCTGGAAATCCTCGCCATGCTCGACGAGCTTCGCCCCGAGCGCGCGCATCGACGCGTTCTTTTCCACGCTGTTGCCGTGCGGCACGACGATCGTCGCCGCGACGCCGTAGTGGCGCGCGCAGAAGGCGATCGATTGACCGTGGTTGCCGCGCGTCGCACTGATGACACCCGGCACCTTCTGCAGCTGGTCGAAATACACCAGCCCCCCGCGCAGCTTGAACGCGCCGATCGGCGTGTGGTTCTCGTGCTTGAGCCAGACCTCGGTGCCGATCTCGTCGCAAAGGAGCGGCCAGCGGTATTGCGGCGTCGGCGGCATGTGCCGGTAGACGGTCTTCGCCGCCGTCTCGATCTCCGGCAGCGTCGGCAGCGGCATCATGCGAGCAGCACTCGCGGCGATCCGGCGTAGAGCTCCTCGACCAGCGCCGCCCGGCGCACGAGCACGGCGCGCTGGTTGATCGAGCCCTTGTCCGTCATCTCGCCGGTGTCGAGCCCCGGCGGCTCTTCGAGGATCAGCGCGCGGGCGATGCGGTTCGAGCTGCCGGTGCTCGGCATGCTTTTCAACCGGGCAGCAAACTCATGGGCCGGCGCAGGAGCAGCCGGGAAAATCAGCGCGCCGAGCTCGTTGCGGTCGTGGCCGGTGATCACGACGTCGCGCACGAGCGGCGCGAAGTGCTGGATGAACTGCGTGCGCAAAGGCCCGACGTTTACCCAGGTGCCGGTAGCGAGCTTGAAGTCCTCCGCGATGCGGCCCTGGAAAAGCAGGCCCTTGCCCGCATCCTTCGGATCGGCGAACACGAACGTGTCGCCGAGGCGATAGTAGCCGTCGGCGTCGAAGGCCTGGGCAGTGAGCTCCGGCTGGCGCCAGTAGCCGGGCGTGACGTGCGGTCCCTTCAGGCGCGCCTCGTACTTGCCGTCCACCGGCACGAGCTTCATGTCGACGCCGGCCGGCGGCACGCCCATGTTGGCGGCGTTGTCGGTCTCCCAAAGGCGCGCGAGCGTATGGGGCGCGGTCTCGGTGGCGCCGAAGCCGGTGAAGAACGGAACCGGCTCGCCGCGAGTCTCCAGGGCGAGCGCCTTGATCTCGTCGAACACATGCTGGCTGATGCCGGCGCCGGCGAACCAGAGAAGGCGCAGCCGGCTGAAGAACTTCTTTCTCAGCGCCTCCTCCTCGCGCAGGTACGGCAGCAGGGCCTCGAAGCCCTTCGGCACGTTGAAGTACCAGTTGGGCGCGATCTCGCGCAGGTTGCGCACCGTCGTCTCGATCGCGCCGGGAAGCGGCTTACCCTCGTCGATGTAGTAGCTGCCGCCCTGGTAGAGCACGAGGCCGAAGTCGAGGTTGCCGGCCGCGGTGTGGTGCCATGGCGCCCAGTCGACCAGTACCGGCGGCTCTTCGCGGAAGAAAGGGAAGGTCCAGTCCATCATCGCCTGGTTCGAGCACCACATGCGCTGGGTGTTGATCACCGCCTTCGGCGTGCCGGTCGAGCCCGAAGTGAAGAGGAACTTGACGATGGTGTCCGGTCCGACCGCGGCGTTCGCCGCTTCGACCGCCGCGCCGGGGGGCGCCTCCGGCGGCTCGTGCACCACCGGGATGGTTCGGGCAACGGCGTCGATCGCCTTGGCGTACGCCTTGGCGTCCGCAGCGAAGACGAGGCCTGGCGTGAGCAGCTTGAAGATCGCGCGCAGCTTGCCGAAGTCCGCGGACAGCAGCGAATACGCCGGCGAGACCGGCGCATAAGGGATGCCGGCGTACATCGCGCCAAGCTCGAGCAGCGCGTGCTCGATGTCGTTGGCGGAAAGGACCACAAGGGGTCGTTCCGGCGACAGGCCGCGCTCGAGCAGCGCGGCACCGATGCGCTTGGCCTTCAGCAGCGCGGCGGCATACGAAACGCTGCGCCAGCCGCCCGTTTTCTCGCGCTGCGCGATGAAGAGGCGCTCGGGCGTGTGCGCCGCCCAATGCTCCAGGCGCTCGGTCAGCTTGCGCGGATAAGGCCCGAGGGGGTGTGGCGAGCGCAGGTGCAGCACGCCGTCCGCGCGCCGCTCGAGCGCCACCTGCGTCGGGCCGAGCTTCATGAGGCGCCAGTGTAAGGCTTCATCGACGCGTGTCGGTGGCGAGCGATACCGGCACTGCAGTTGCTCGGGGCGAGACGATGTGACCTGCAACATAGCGATCGAGGATCGCTGGCTGCGCGCGACTGTCGGCCCGGGCCTCGCCGACGAGGTCCAGAAGTGCTATCGCGCCGTGGTCAACACGTGCCTCACGCAGCAATGCAGCCGCGTCCTGGTGGTCGGCAAGGCCGGCATCGACGCCTTCGCTCACCTTGCCGGGCGCGATGCGCTGCACGCCATGGCACTCGCGGGCGTGGCGAAAGACTTCCGCCTCGGACTGGTCGCCGAAACGCCGGACCTGATCGCCATCTACGACTCGGCGGTGCTCGAGGCCGAGCGCCTCGGCATGGCGGCACGGCGCTTCCGCACAGTGGAAGAAGCCGAGCAGTGGCTGCGCTCCGAGCCGTAGAATACGGCCAAGGGAGGTCACAAAATGAAACGCCGTCAGTTCAACAAGGCGCTCGCGGGCGCCGCCGCTGTCACCGCGCTCACCCCTTTCAGCATCGTCCGCGCCCAGGCGCAGAAGCTGAAGGTCGGCGTGATCCTGCCGCGCTCGGGCGTGCAGGGCTTCATCGGCCAGTCGTGCCAGAAGGGCGCCGACCTGGCGCCGGTGGTCCTGAAGGAAATGCTCGGCGTCGACATCGAGCTGATGAACGCCGACACCGAGACCAACGTCGACACGGCGCGCACGCGCGCCGAGCGCCTGATCCAGGAAGGCGCGCACGTGCTGGTCGGTCCGTTCGATTCCGGCGCCGCCGCCGCGATCGCGCAGGTCGCGGAGCAGCGCGGTGTGCCGTTCATCGTCAATATCGCGGCCGCGCCGCAGATCACCGAGCAGGGCTACAAGTTCACGGTGCGCAATTTCCCGACCGCCGTGGACCTCGTCAGGAACGGGCTTTCGCTCGTCGGCGATCTCTTCCAGGCGACCAACACGGCGCCGCGCACCGCGGTCTTCATGCACGTGAACGACACGTTCGGGCAGTCGATGGCGAAGGGCATCGGCGGCATCATGCCGTCGCTCACCCACCTGCCCTTCAAGATCGTCGACACGATCTCCTACGACCCGGCGGCGAAGGACCTGACGGTCGAGGTGTCGAAGGCCAAGGCGACCAACGCCGACTTCCTGCTCAATGTCTGCCGGCTGAACGACGCCATCATCCTGCGCCGCGAGATGGTGAAGCAGCGCTGGCAGCCGATGGCCATCATCGCGCCCGGCAACCCCGGCCTGTACGAGGACCAGTACTACAAGACGCTCGGCAAGCTGTCCGAATACGCCATCTCGAACGTGCCGTGGTACCTGCCCAACGCGCCGATCACCAAGGCAGTGGAGAAGCAGTTCAACAAGCAGAACCCGAAGGACAAGCTGATGTTCCACGCCCTGAACGTCGGCTACACCTTCGAGGCGCTGCTCATCGCCGCCGACGCGTTCAAGCGCGCGAAGAGCACCGACCCGAAGGCGCTCAACGACGCGATCCACAAGACCGACCTCAAGAGCCGCATGATGATCGGCGGGCCGATCAAGTTCAACGCCAAGGGACAGGTCGAGGGGCTCGCTTCCGCGTGCATCCAGAACCTGAACATGCGGCCGACCGTCGTGCTGCCGGCAAGCGCCGCCGAGGCGAAGCCGGTCTTCCCCGTGCCGGGCTACAAGAAGGCCTGAAGCGCAATAACCTGGCACCTCGTCACTAACGTCGCCATCGCCGGCCTCCTCACGGGGCTGGTGTATGGCCTCATGGCGCTCGGGCTGTCGGTGATCTTCGGCGTCGTGCGCGTCGTGAACTTCGCGCACGGCGAGATGATGACGGTGGCGATGTACGCCGCGGTCACGCTGTTCTCGGTGTGGCAGCTCGATCCGTTCCTCGCCGCGCTGCCGGTGGCGGCGCTGTTCTTCCTCTTCGGCTACGCGCTGCAGGCCGGCCTCATCAATCCGTTCATCACGCGCCCCGAGCATTCGCAGTTCATGCTGCTCGTGGCGGTGGCGATGATCCTGGTGAACGGCCTGCTCGTCGCCTTCGGCCCGGATGCGCGCAACGTGCAGGTCGACTACCAGCTCGAGTCCTACGCGCTCGGGCCGATTCTCTTCGACAAGGCGCGCCTTTTCGCCGCCGCCGTGGCGCTCGCGGCGAGCGCCGCGCTCTTCGCCTTCTTTCGCTTCAGCCTGACCGGCAAGGCGATCCGCGCCTGCGCGGACAACTACCTCGGCGCCAAGGTGATCGGCCTGGACGTGAAGCACCTCTACTCGCTCACCTTCGGACTGGGCGCGGTGTGCGTGGCGATCGCCGGCTGCATGATGATCCTGCTGGTCGACGTCACGCCGGTGCTCGGTCCGGCGTATACGCTGCTCGCCTTCGTCATCGTCATCGTCGGCGGCCTGGGCTCGATGGGCGGCGCGCTGCTCGGCGGCGTGCTGATCGGCGTTTCGGAAGCGCTGGCGGGGCTGTTCATCCAGCCTTCGGCGAAGAGCATGATCAGCTTCGGCCTGCTGATCCTGGTGCTCCTCTTCAGGCCGCAAGGCCTGCTGGGCAAGAAAGCGTGAGGCGCGCCACCGTCGGGCTCGCGCTCCTCGCGGCGTTTCTCGCCGTGCTGCCCGCGTTCGCGCGCGGCTACGCGCTCTCGGTGGCGACGCTCATTCTCTATTTCGCCTACACCGGCCAGGCGTGGAACGTGATGATGGGCTTCGCCGGGCAGCTCTCGCTCGGGCATTCGCTGTACGTCGGCGTCGGCGCCTACGCCGCGGGGGCGCTGTTCTTCCACTACGGCATCGGCCCCTGGGCGGGCCTGTGGGTGGCGATCCTGCTCTGCGTGGCTCTGGGCCTGCTGATCGGCTTCCTCGCCTTCCGCTTCGGCATC
>DATDCR010000168.1:0-3667 GCA_036524215.1 Burkholderiales bacterium | reverse complement strand
CTCTGCCATTCCGGCAAGCCCGGCCTCGCTACGCACGTGCACGAGAGCACGCTGCAGCAGCTCAGCGGGCAGAAATCCCAGCCGAGCGTCCCGGCGAAACCCAAGGCGAAGGAGTGAGGCCATGCTGAAGATCCTTCGCGCCCTTGCCGCTATCGCTCTGGTCGCGGCGCCCGGCATTGCGCACGCCGACGGCAAGTCGACCTACGACAAGATCTGCGCCGGCTGCCATGCCACCGGGGTGCTCGGCGCGCCCCGCTATGGCAGCGCCGCCGAGTGGGCGGCACGCACGAAGAAGGGCGTCGCGGCGCTCTACCGCAGCGCGCTGCAGGGCACGGCGAAAGGCATGCCGCCCAAGGGCGGCCGCCCCGATTTCTCGGACGACGAGGTGCGAGCCGCCGTCGACCACATGATGGCCGCCTTGCCGGCGAGTGCCTCAAGGAGCGAAAAGAAGCCGGAGGGCAAGCGTGCGGAAGCGAAACCAGCGACAGCGGCGGCCGCGGCACCGGCGCCCGTCAAAGCGCCCGTCGCAGCGCCGATCGCAAAGGCGCCCACGCCGGCGCCCGCAGCCGTGACGGCGGACGCGGCAGCCGAGGCGAACGCCTTCAACCGCCTGCTGCGCCCGGCGTCGCAGCGCAACCTGCCGCCGACGCAGGACGGCATTCACGATGCCATGCTGGATGGCACGCAGGCGCTGCAGGGTCCGCGCGACGCCTTCAACGGATGGCCGACGGCAAACGCCGGCAACCGCGTCGACTGGGTGAAATCCCTCGGTCAGGCGAAGCTCGCGCCGCGCTGGGAGCGCGGCGACCCGAATGCGGCGCCGATGGTCTTCGACCTGAATATCGTGCGTGAAGTGAAGGGCTCGATGCCCGATGTCGTCTATCCGCACAAACAGCACACCGAATGGCTCGACTGCTCGAATTGCCACCCGGCGATCTTCCTGCCGCAAAAGGGCGCGAACCAGATCAGCATGGCCGCGATTCTGCTCGGCAAGGCCTGCGGTACCTGCCACGGCCGGGTGGCGTTCCCGGTATCGGAGTGCCGGCTGTGCCACTCGAAGAAGAAAAGCGCCGCCGAGCAGGCGGCGCGCTCGCCGTGACATGCGGCTCGCCGTCTTCTGCCTCATCGGCCTCGCGCTCTGCCGGGCGCAAGCGGAACCGGTCGAGGCCCGCCGCACCGCAGAGCAACGGCTCGCCTACGTGGAGGCCCTGATGCGCGACGAAAGCGCGGCGGCCCGGATGCTTGCCCACGAAGCCGCACGCCGGCAGCAAAGCGCCGCGCGCGAGCACCTGGAGCAGGGGCGCCGACTGCTGGAACAAAATGCGCCCGAGCGGGCACTGCGGGAGGCGGAGCAGGCGCTGCGAGCGCTGATGAAGGCGCGCCAGCTGGCGCCGGATCCGGCGCACCAGGCGCAGGTCGAGCGGGTGCGCTACGAGACGCAGCTTGCCGGCGTCGAGTCGCTGGCTCGCTCGCTGCGAGAGCGTCCCGACGCGTCCGCGCAGAGCGCGGCGGACGTCGATCGCGCTGCCCGTCGCGTCCTCGAGGCGCGCACGCTCGCCGAAGGCGGTCGCTTTGCACAGGCCCAGCTCGTGCTGGCGGCCTCGGCGGCGCTCCTCGCCAGCGCACTGGATCGCCTGATGGCCGGCCGCACGCTCGACTACACGCCGCGTTTCGCCTCGGCCGAAGAGGAATACCGCAGCGAGCTTGCGCGGCACCGCAGCCTCCAGGAGCTCGTTCCACTCGCCTTGCGCGTGCTGCAGCCCGAAGCGGACGCGAAGGGCCGGATCGACCAGTACATGCTGGCGAGCGCAAAGCTGCGCGCGAGCGCGGAGCGCGCAGCCGGCAATCACGATCACCAGACGGCCCTCGAAGCGCTGCGCGAGGCTACCAGCTACCTGCAGCGCGCATTGACCGCTACCGGTGTGGGCTATCCCCTATGAACCCTATTCTTGGCCCGCTCATCGTCTTCCTGGCCAGCGCGGCGATCTGCACGCCGCTCTTCGCGCAGGAGGAAGCCGCTTCGCGGCGCGCGAGCATCGAGCGCCGTGTCGCCTCGGTGCAGACGCTGATCGAAAGCTCCTCCGCCGCGCGCGAAGTGGAGAAGAGCGGCCGCTCCGACGCGCTGACGCGGCGCAGCCAGGCGCGCGAGTCGGTGCGGTTGGCGCGCGAGGCGCTCGAAAGCGGCGACCTGACATCAGCCTCGTCGCTCGCCGAGGATGCGACCAAGCATCTCATCGCCGCGGCGCGGCTGGCCCGCGACGAGGCCGTGCACGCGGACGAAACCGGCGGCGATCTGCGGGTGCGCATGGATAGCGCGCGGGCGCTCCTCGCGGCGCTGCGCCGCATCGGCACCGAGAAGGCGGCTCCCGACGCGGCGCAGCTCGCGCCGCGCATCGAGAGCCTGCTCGCCGAGGCGCAGTCGCACGTCGATGCCGGACGCATCGCGCCGGCGCGGCCGCTTGCCGAGCAGGCCTACCTCCTCGCCAAGGCCGGCGTCACGGCCATGCGGGGTGGCGATACGCTGGTGCGCTCGCTCAAGTTCACGAGCAAGGAGGACGAGTACCACTACGAGCTCGACCGCAACGAGACGCACGCCATGCTGCTCACGCTGGCACTGAAACAGCAGCCATTCGGCCTGAGCGAAGGCCTCGAGCGCTCGCGCGCATTGCGGCGCGACGCCGAAGCGAAGGCGGCGCGCGGCGGCCACGCCGAAGCAATCCGGCTGCTCGAAGAATCGACGCGCGAGCTCGTGCGCGGCATCCGCGCCGCCGGCCTCTACATCCCGGGCTGAGCGATGCGAGCCATGGCCGCCGTCCTGCTGATCGCGCTCTGCGCGCCGGGCGTCCTCGCCCAGCAGGGCAGCCGGCAGTGGACACCGCTCGCGCGCGACGGGATCCACGATCCGCGCAATCCGGGCCTGCGCGAGCTGCAGGAGCCGGGCGCGGCGCTGCGCGCGCTGCCCCCGGACCATATCGGCAACCAGGTGCGCTGGGTCGAGGCGCTCGAGCGCGGCGACATCCGGCCGCGCACCAATCTCAATCCCGAATGGCAGGTGCGGGTGCTCGAAACGGCGATCTACATGAACGCCGACGGCTCGACGCCGATCGTGCGCTTTCCGCATCGCGAGCACACGTTATGGATCGACTGTTCGGGCTGCCACGAGGCGATCTTTCGCTCGGAGGCAGGGGCAAACCGGATCTCGATGCTGAAGATCCTGCAGGGGATGCAGTGCGGGCAGTGCCACGGCGCGGTGGCCTTTCCGCTCACGGAGTGCGTCCGCTGCCATAACACCGCCCGTACGCCGGAAAATGTCGCGCGCGCGGTGCGCCGGAAACCCGGAGGCTGAGCGCGCCATGCCCGCCAGGACCGTCTTCGTGGCACTGGCCCTGTTCCTTGCAGTCCCGGCGGCCGCCGAGTACGGCGACGTGGTGCTCAACCGCCGGTCCGACCAGAACGGTGTTCGGCCGGTGGTGTTTCCACACTGGTTTCACCGCATCCGGTTTCGCTGCAAGGTCTGCCACCATGAGCTCGGCTTCAAGATGCGCGCGGGCGCGAACGACGTGACGATGAGCGACATCATCGACGGGAAGTTCTGCGGCATGTGCCATAACAATACGATCGCCTGGGGGGGCGAGCGCTGCGACCTGTGCCATTCCGGCAAGCCGGG
>DATDCR010000167.1:0-6231 GCA_036524215.1 Burkholderiales bacterium | reverse complement strand
GGTGCGCGCCTGGTCGGCGATCGAGCGCGTGATGGCCTGGCGGATCCACCACGTGGCGTAGGTCGAGAACTTGTAGCCGCGGCGGTATTCGAACTTGTCGACCGCCTTCATCAGGCCGATGTTGCCTTCCTGGATCAGGTCGAGGAACTGCAGGCCGCGGTTCGTGTACTTCTTCGCGATCGAGATCACCAGGCGCAGGTTCGCCTCGGTCATCTCGCGCTTCGCGCGCCGAGCCTTGGCTTCCCCCGTGGACATCTGCTTGTTGATTTCCTTCAGGTCCTTGATCGGGATGCCGATCTTCTGCTGCACGCCCTGGATCTTGCCGAGCAGCTCGAGGATCGACGGCTCGAGACGAGTGAGCGACTCGTTCCAGGGGTTCTCCGCGTTCAGCTCGTTCGAGAGCCAGCGCCGCGAGCCTTCCGTGCCGGCGAACACCTTGATGAAGTGCGGGCGCGGCATGCCGGCCTTCTCGACCGCGATGTCGTGGATCTCGCGCTCGTGGCGGCGAATCTCGTCCACCAGACTGCGCACGCTGTCGGACAGGCGCTCGACCGTGCGGGCGGTGAAGCGGATGGTCATCAGCTCGTTCGAGATCTGGTCGCGAACGCGCAGGTAGTCCTTGTCCTTCGAGCCCTTGTGCTCGAGCGCCTTGAGCAGCTTCTCGTAGAGGCGGCGAATGCGGCCGAACTTCTCCAGCGACTCGCCCTTCAGCTTGAGCATGCTCGCGGACTGCGCGGCCTCGGCCGCCTCCTCGTCCTCCTCGCCCTCCTCTTCCTCGATCTGCGCTTCCTCGTCCTCGGGCGACTCGGCCTTGCGCGGATTGAAGTCGTCCTTGGCATTCGGGTCGATCAGGCCATCGACCACTTCGTCGATGCGCATCTCGTCCTTCTCGACCTTCTCGGCGAGGTCGAGGATCTCGCGCACGGTGGTCGGGCAGGCGCTGATCGCCTGGATCATGTGCCGCAGGCCTTCCTCGATGCGCTTGGCGATCTCGATCTCGCCTTCGCGCGTGAGGAGCTCGACCGAGCCCATCTCGCGCATGTACATGCGCACCGGATCGGTCGTGCGGCCGAATTCGGAATCGACGGTGGAAAGGGCCGCCTCCGCCTGCTCTTCCACGTCTTCGTCCGGCTGGGCGACCGGGGTGCCTTCGGCGGCGATGAGCAGCTGCTCCTGGTCGGGCGCCTGGTCGTAGACCTGGATCCCCATGTCGCCGAACGTGGAGATGATCGCCTCGATCTGCTCGGCGTCGACGAGATCGTCCGGCAGGTGGTCGTTGATCTCCGAGTACGTGAGGAAGCCGCGCTCCTTGCCGAGCTTGATCAGGTTCTTGAGCCGCGTGCGCCGGGTCTCGGCGTCCTCCTTCGGCATCTCGGCGGGGATGAGCCACGCATCCTTGCCGCTGCGGCGGCCGCGCTTGCCCTTGGTCTTGACCTGCGCAACTTTCGCCTCGAGGAGCTCGAGCGCCTGCTTGGCACTCGTCTTGATCGGGGCCTTTGCTCCCTTGGCGGCAGCCTTTTCGTCCTGCTTCGGCGCTACCTGCTTATGCGCAGCGCCCTTGACCGCCGGCGCAGACTTGTGCGCGCGGACCGGCTGCTTCGCATGTACGGGTTTCTTGGCGACGACGCGTGCCTTGGGCACGTGCCGCTTCAGGGCCTTGACGACCCTCGCCTTTTTCTTGGCTGCGTGAATTTTCTTGACCTTGGATTTGCGCTTCTGATGGGCCATCCGTCCCCCGACGAAGACTGCGAGCTACCGGCTTGTGACCGCGGAAAAAAGAACCGCGCATTATAGTTGACCGGTCAAGGGCTTGGAAGTGCCCCCTGCAGTCTTTTGTAGGCGAGGTTTTTCTCGTTGAAAACGACCAGGTCTTCCTTCGACCGGAGCCTGGAGCGCATCTCGTCCAGCTCCTTCTTGCGGCTGCGAAGCTCGATCTGAGTGAGGGCGTGCTGGAACTCGCTGCGGGCCGCTTCCGGATCAAAATCCAGGTCTTCGTTGTATTTGAGGGCTTTAAGCACCGTTTCAAGCGCCGGATGGTCGTTTAGCGCGTCGATCAGGAGCGCAAAGCTCAGCTCTTCGGCCGCTTCGCACTTCTCGCGGATGGCGACCAGCGCCTTCGCTTCCGGCAGCTCCGCCGAAAGATTTTCCGCGTCGATGTGCTCGACCAGCGTCAGATCGCTGAGAAGCGCCGTCAGCAAGGTCCATTCCAGTGAGCTCGGGGCCTGGAAACTGGCCCTGCGCGGCGCCGGGCGCGAAAACGCCGGCCGCGGCAGCTCGAGCAGCTGACCGATCTCGCCTTCCGCGATGCGCGCGAGTTGCCCGAGCTCGTTCGTGAGCTGCAGGCGCAGGCCGGGCGCCGTGATCTTCTGGATATGCGGTTTCGCGATCGAGACGAGCCGGGCCCGGCCTTCGGCCGTGCCGAGATCGCATTCCGACCGAAGCTGCGCGAGCAGGCACTGGCTCAGGGTTTCGGCCTCTCGCAGCTTCTTCCGCCACCCCTCCTTGCCGTGCTGGCGCACGTACGTGTCCGGATCCTCGCCCTCGGGCAGGAAAAGAAAGCGGATCGGCTTGTGATCGGGCGCGAGCGGCAAGCTCACTTCGAGCGCGCGCCAGGCCGCCTTGCGGCCGGCCGCATCGCCGTCGAAGCAGAAGACGATCTCGTCCGCGAGCCGCAGCAGCTTCGCGACATGGACCGGCGTGGTCGCGGTGCCCAGTGTCGCGACTGCATTGGCGACCTCGAACTGTGCGAGCGCGACAACATCCATGTAGCCCTCGACGACCAGCACGTGCCCCTCGATGCGGATCGCGTCGCGCGCCTGCACCAGGCCGTAAAGCTCGCGCCCCTTCTCGAAGAGCGGCGTCTCCGGCGAGTTGAGGTACTTGGGCTCGCCCTCTCCGATCACCCGGCCGCCGAAGCCGATCACCGCCCCGCGGGCGCTGAGAATCGGAAACATCACACGGTCGCGGAAGCGGTCGTAGCGCTTGCCTTCGTCACCCTCGATGACGAGGCCGGCTTCGACGAGCGCCTTGTCGTCGTACTGCGGGAAGGCCGCCTTCAAGCTCTGCCAGCCTTCCGGCGCATAGCCCATGCGGAAACGCGCGGCAATCTCCCCCGTGAGGCCGCGCCGCTTCAGATAATCGATGGCGCGCGGCGCTTTCTTCAGCTCGCCGCGGTAGAAATCCATCGCCTTTTCCATCAGCCCGTAGAGATCCGTCTCGCGCTCGCGGCGCGCGGCCTCCTGCGGCGTGGGCGGACGCGCATCGGGGACCTGCATGCCGACCGAGGCGGCGAGATCCTTGACGGCGTCGATGTATCCCATCGCGCCGTAAGCCATCATGAAGCCGATGGCGTTGCCGTGCGCGCCGCAGCCGAAGCAGTGATAGAACTGCTTCGCCGGGCTGACGGTGAACGAAGGCGTTTTCTCGCTGTGGAAGGGGCACAGGCCCATGTAATTGGCGCCGCCCTTCTTCAACTGGACGTAGCGAGAGACCACGTCCACGATGTCGACCCGGTTGAGGAGGTCCTGCTTAAAGGATTCCGGGATCACCCCCGGATTCTCAACCGGAAAGCTTCGCCTTGACTAGGCTGGAGACCTTCCCCATGTCCGCCTTGCCGGCGAGCTTGGGCTTGATGAGAGCCATCACCTTGCCCATGTCCTTGGGCCCGCTTGCGCCGCTCGCGGAGACGATGGCATCGACTTCTTTTTGAATCTCCGCATCGCTCATCTGCGCCGGCAGGTAGGCGGAGAGCACCTGCACTTCGGCCTTTTCGGCGTCGGCAAGATCCTTGCGCGCCGCCTTTTCGAACTGAGCGATCGATTCGCGGCGCTGCTTGATCATCTTGTCGATGACCGAGAGGACGTTGGCATCGTCGAGCTCGATGCGCTCGTCGACTTCGCGTTGCTTGATCGCGGCAAGGAGCAGACGGATGGTCGACAGCCGTGCGGCGTCCTTCGCCCGCATGGCGGCCTTCATGTCCTCGGTGATTTGTGCTTTTAGAGGGATTGCTAGTACATCTTCTGCGGCAGCATCTGGCTGCGCAGGCGCTTGTGGTGGCGCTTCACCGCGGCGGCCAGCTTGCGCTTGCGCTCGGCGGTCGGCTTCTCGTAGTACTCGCGGGAACGCAGCTCGGTGAGAAGACCGGTCTTCTCCACCGTTCGCTTGAAGCGCCGCATGGCGACTTCAAACGGCTCGTTTTCCTTGACTCTTACTGTTGGCATCCAGCCCTCGGCTCATTGGGGGGCTGAATTGTATCAAAATCAGTCGCATGCTCGTCCTCGGAATCGAGACCTCGTGCGATGAAACCGGCGTGGCGCTGTACGACGGCGGCGAGCGGCGCCTGCTCGGCCACGCGGTCCATTCGCAGGTCGCCATGCACGAGGCCTACGGCGGCGTCGTGCCCGAGCTCGCTTCCCGCGACCACATTCAGCGCCTGGTGCCGCTCACTCGCCTGGTCCTGCAGCAATCCGGCCGCCAGATAGGCGAGGTGGACGCCGTCGGCTACACCGAGGGTCCGGGCCTCGCGGGCGCCTTGTTAGTGGGCGCGTCCTTCGCCCACGGGCTCGGCGAAGCGCTCGGTATTCCGGTCCTCGGCGTGCACCACCTCGAAGGGCACCTGCTTTCGCCTTTGCTTTCCGCTCACCGGCCCGCGTTTCCGTTCGTCGCGCTGCTCGTCTCCGGCGGGCATACGCAACTCATGCGGGTCGAGGGAGTGGGCCGCTACGAGCTCCTCGGCGAGACCCAGGACGATGCGGCGGGCGAAGCCTTCGACAAGACGGCAAAGCTGCTTGGGCTCGGCTATCCCGGCGGCCCCGCCCTTTCGGCGCTCGCCGAGCACGGTAAGTCCGGGCGCTACTCGCTGCCCCGGCCGATGATCGGCAGCGGGGATCTCGATTTCAGCTTCTCCGGGCTGAAGACCGCCGCCCTGATGCTCATCAAGCAGGAAGGGCCGGCGGCGCACGCCGATATTGCGCGCGCCTTCGTCGACGCCGTGGTGGAAGTGCTGGTGGCCAAGTGCGTGCGCGCCGTGGAGATGAACAGCCTCACGCGGCTTGTCGTCGCGGGCGGCGTGGGCGCCAACCGGCAGTTGCGTGCCGCGCTCGATGCAAAGGCGGCGCGGCAGGGATTTGAAGTCTTCTATCCCGAGCCGGAACTTTGCACCGATAACGGCGCGATGATCGCATTCGCCGCCGCCCAGCACCTCATCGCGACGGATGGGGAGAGGAGCGGCCAATTCAGCGTCAAGCCGCGCTGGGCGCTCTAGGTCTTTTTCGCGCCGATGCGCGACTCGGTTCCGGCGACGAGCCGCGCGATGTTCGCGCGATGGCGCCAGACGAGAAGCGCTGCCATCGCGAGCACGGCCGCGAAGTAGGCGTTGAGGCCCAGGAGCAGCGCCGTCGCGAAGGGCGCAAAGACCGCGGCGACCAGCGCGGCCAGCGATGAATAGCGCAGGAAGAAGGCGATGATGATCCACGTCGCGATCGTCGCAGCGCCGATCCTCCAGTCGTAGCCGAACAGCACGCCGGCCGCCGTTGCCACGCCTTTGCCGCCCTGGAAGCGGTGATACACGGGGAAGAGATGACCGAGAAATGCGGCAAGCCCTGCGTAGGGCGCGGCCTCCGGCACGTAAAGCATGGCCAGGAAAACCGCCAGCCACCCCTTCAACGCATCACCCAGCAGGGTGGCGACCGCCGCTGCCCTGCTGCCGGTGCGAAGCACGTTCGTCGCGCCCGGATTCTTCGAGCCGTAGCTGCGCGGATCGGGAAGCCGCATCAGCCGGCTCACCACGATGGCGAACGAGACCGAGCCGAGAAGATAGGCCGCGATCACCGCGGCTGCGATAGGCATCGCGGCGATTCTATAGAATGAGCCGCATCATGGACGCCATCCTGGTGCGGGACCTGCGCGTCGAGGCGCTCATCGGCATCCACCGCAGGGAGCGGCACGTCAAGCAGACCCTTTCCATCGATCTCGACATCGGGCTGCCCAGCCAGGCGGTCTTTTCCAGCGACAAGGTCTCCGACACCATCGACTACGAGCAGGTGGCCTTGCGCATCGCCGCGCTCGCGGCTGTCCAGCACTATCGCCTGGTCGAGACCTTTGCCGATCGCGTCGCGTCCCTGCTGACCGGTGAATTCGCCGCGCCGTGGGTAAGAGTCAGCGTGGCGAAGATCGGCATCCTGCCCAAGGCCAAGTTCGTCGGCGTCACGATAGAGCGACCTCGACGGGCGT
>DATDCR010000166.1:0-14519 GCA_036524215.1 Burkholderiales bacterium | reverse complement strand
CGGCTGGCGCCCGCCCTGCAGGTGCTCGCATTGCTGCAGAATGCGAGCGCACATTTCTGCCCATCGCGGCTGTTGGACCATGCCGCTGCCGCGAGCAAGCGCCGTTCCCGCGAACCATGGCAACCGCGCACTTCGAATTCCACGACGACCTTGCGCTTTTCCTCGCGCCGGAGCATCGCGCCGGCCGGTTCCTCCACTCCTGCGCTCGCGCCGCCAGCTTGAAGAACGCGATCGAGTCGCTCGGCGTGCCGCATACCGAGGCCGGCGCGGTCATCGTCAACGGCACGCCGGCGACCTTGCAACGGACGGTGCGCGAAGGCGATGACGTCGTCGTCCTTCCCGCGCAGCCGCGCGCGGCCGCGGCGGACGCGCGCTTTCTCGCCGATGCGCATCTCGGCGGGCTCGCGCGTTTCCTGCGCATGCTGGGCTACGACACGCTCCACGACCAGGCGCTCGCCGATCGCGAGATCTGCCGCAAGGCGCGCGAAGAGCAACGCATCGTTCTCACGCGCGACCGCGAGCTCCTCAAGCATCGGGAGATCGCGCACGGCTGCTATGTGCGCGCGCTGAAGACCGAGGCGCAGCTACGCGAGGTCGTCTTGCGCTACCGCCTCGGGGAGTCTGCAGCGCCCTTCACCCGCTGCCTGCATTGCAACCTGCCGCTGGCGGCGGCCGATAAGGCGAGCATCGCCGAGCGCGTGCCGCCACGCATCCTCGAGCTCCACGATCGCTTCACGGCCTGCGCTGGATGCGGGCGCATCTACTGGCGCGGGACGCACTACGAACGCATGCGCGCGGTCTTGTCATCAGTGCTCGGATAGGTAACGAGCGGTCCGGACGCAACGCGTGCGCCGGCGGTGATCTTCGCCGGCACGAGCTTGCCGTCGCTCATGATGTGCGATACCTGCTCGCCCGAGGCGATCAGGTAGTCCGCGATGATGCGGCGGTGGCAGCGCCACCACAGCGCCTCGGCGCACATGATGGCGCAAGGCGCCGCGCGGCCGATGTCGCGCAGCCGCGCCAGTCCTTCGGCGAATGGCTCGCTCATCGCATAGTCGGCGTAATTGTGGAAGCTCGCGTTTTCCCAAAACGCGTTCACGTCGCTCGATAGCGCTTTGCTGCGCGAGCGCAGGCCGCCAAGTTGAGCGATGTGCTCGTAACCGATGCCCTGCCCGGCGAGCGCCTGCGGCAGCGCATCGCGATTGAATTGCGGGTTGGCGCGCGAGCGCGGGACCGTGCGCACGTCCACCACGGCCGTCGCGCCGGCGCTCCGAAGGAGCCCGACGAAGGCTTCGAGCGCGTGCCGCGAGTGGCCGATCGTGAAGAACACGAGGATTTAAGTCTGCCTTAAGCCGCGTTGCGCCATGCTCGCAGCCAGGCCACATCGGCGCGGGCGGAGGGCGGGGTTATCTCCGTGGTGGGGAGGGTTCCTGTGGACTCTTAGACGCCGCTGCATTCCCGCGCCGATGCCGGCCGCCTTCCACCGCCACGCTTTCCCTACCCGAAGGAAAAAGAATCGGCCGCCGGCGCAGCAGCGGCCGTGCCCTAAGCACCGCCCGAACCAAGGGGAGGACCGTGCGGGTCCGAGGGCAGGACGGCCGAGCCGCCCATTCCGCCGCGGAGTCTGCCGCCGGGCGCCTTAAGCGACGCTTAACGGCGTTTGCCGCCGCCTGAAATGTTCTTGTCCACGATGGCGACAAGGATGAGGACGAACCCCAGCACGCGCAGCAGGTAGGTGTAGCCGACGCGCTCGTCCGCCGCGCCCAGCCATTGCGCCAGCGCCTGATTCAGGGCGAGCAGGCCGAAGGCCACGGCGAAGGCGAGAAAGAGCCGATCGGCAGTCTTGCGCCAGAAGCGCAGGAAAAACAGCGCGCCGATGACGAAGCCGAGCGTGACGGCGCCGCTCAGGTACTCGATCACTCCGCCTCCCAGATGAAGCCGTAGAGGAGGAACAGGATCGCCACCAGCGCGGCAACGACGCGATACGGCCGCAGGTCGAGGTCGGTGAACACCGCCAGGTCGAAGAAGAGCAGCAGGTTGCTCAGGCTGAGAAAGACGAAGCACAGCCCGCTCCACAGCAGCAGCCGCAAGCCGCTCGCGGCGTAGGCGCGCAGCAGCAGCACCATGCACGCCATGCTGGTCAGCGCCGCGAGCAGTGAAAGGACGAAATTCACCACGGCCATGGTCATTTCCTTCGCAGCTTGAAGGCGTCGGCAAAAGAGCGGATCTTGCTGTCGCGCAGCCCGTAGATGACGCGGATCAGCGTCACCGGGCGCTCGCGATAGACCTTGTCGAGGGTGCGCACGTGCGCCGCGAGCGAATCCGACTGCGGCCGATATTGCACGCGGCCCTCGCCATCCCGGGCGATCACGCCGCGCGATTCGAAGACTTCGACGAATCGCTCACCCTCTGCGGCGCTTAGCGTGCCGCAGGCTTCCTGCAGCGTCCACCAGCGCGCCGGGTCGCAGCGCAGCGCGAGCAGCAGCTCCGCCGCTTCCACCGCGGGGATGGTGCTCTGCAGGAACTGGCAAAAGTCGTCGGAGAACTCGGTTTCTTCGGAGGCCACGCGTCGCTCTGGCCCTGCTATAGCGTGGCGCGCCTTAAGCGAAGCTTAAATCTCGATCAAATCGCGACGGGCACCTTTCATGCAAAGGGGCGGCTGCAGCCCTTTCGCTGCGCGTTCCATTGACAGGAGACACACCATGCAAGTGAAAGCCCTCATCGTCGGCTTCTCGCTCCTCGCGTTCGCGGGGTTCGCAGCGGCCAATGACACGGCCAAGAAGTCGGGCAGCAGCGGCGCCTCGGCCTCGCCCTCGACGTCCCAGCAGAAGGAAGGTTCTTCCTCGGCGGCCGGCGGCTCGAGCAGCGCCTCGAGCGCCAAGGACGAGTTCGACAAGCTCGACAAGAACCACGACGGCCAGATCAGCCGGGCCGAGTGGGACGCGGGGCACAAGAGCGGCGCTTCGGGCTCCAGCGCGCCGTCCACCTCGGGCTCGAGCTCCGGCATGAGCTCCGGCTCATCCAGCGGCTCCAGCACCGGCTCGAGCACCGGCGGATCCAGCTCCGGCACGATGTCGCCGTCCTCGCCGTCGACGCCGTCGGCGCCGAAGACGAAGTAAGCCTTACGGTGGGGTCCCCGGGCCTTTCTTGCCAAGGAGGGGTCCGAGGACATCCATCGGCACCGGGAAGACGATGGTGGAAGCCTTGTCCCCGGCGATCTGCGTAAGCGTCTGCAGATAGCGCAGCTGCATCGCCTCGCTCTTCTTCGCCAGCATCTCGGCCGCGGCGAGGAGCTTCTCCGAAGCCTGCAGCTCGCCTTCGGCATGGATCACCTTGGCGCGCCGCTCGCGCTCGGCCTCGGCCTGGCGCGCAATGGCGCGGATCATGGTCTCGTTGATGTCGACGTGCTTGATCTCGACGTTCGACACCTTGATGCCCCAGGCGTCGGTGGCCTGGTCGAGCACCGTCTGGATGTCGCTGTTCAGCTTCTCGCGCTCGGCGAGAAGCTCGTCGAGCTCGTGCTTGCCGAGGATCGCGCGCAGCGTGGTCTGCGCGAGCTGGCTGGTTGCCTCGTTGAAGTTCGCCACCTGGATGATGGCGAGCTGAGGGTCGACGACGCGGAAATAAACGACCGCGTTCACCTTCACCGAGACGTTGTCGCGCGTGATCACGTCCTGCGGCGGTACGTCGAACACGCGGATGCGCAGGTCGACGCGCACCGCCTGCTGGATGGGCGGCACGACGAAGATCAGCCCCGGTCCCTTGACCTTGTCGAAGCGGCCGAGGAAAAAGACCACCGCACGCTCGTACTCGCGCAGGATCTTGATCGAAGCCACCGCGAAAATCACGAGCAGGAACAGCACGCCAGCGGCGAAGTACATGTCAGTCTCCCTCGGTTTCGACGTCGAGCATCAGTCCCCGCATCCCCGTCACGCGCAGCTTCTGGCCCCGGCGCACGGCGCGGCCTGCGCGCACCCTCCACTGCTCGCCATGCACGCGGGCCCAGCCCTCCCCCTCGAAATCGTCGAGCGCCTCGCCGCGCGCGCCGATCATCGCCTCGCGCCCGCTGACGACGGCCTGCCGGCGGCTGCGGACCAGCATGCCGAGCATGAAGATGAGGTACCCGGCGCTCGCCAGCGCCATGCCGCCGATCAGCGCGTAGGGAATCTCGAAGTCGGGCAGCGTGCTGTCCTCGAGCAGCATGACCGAGCCGAGGACGAAGGCGACCAGCCCGCCGACGCCGAGCGAGCCGAAGGCGGGCAGGAAAGCCTCGGCCACCATGAACGCGATGCCCAGGAAGATGAGCGCCAGGCCGGCGTAATTGACCGGCAGGAGCTGCAGCGCATAGAGCGCGAGCAGGATCGCGATGGCGCCGACGACCCCGGGCAGGATCAGGCCCGGGTTCATGAATTCGAACAGCAGCGCGTAGGCGCCCAGGATGATGAGCAGGTAGGCGACGCTCGGATTGGTGACCACGGCGAGCAGGCGGGTGCGCCAGTCCGGCACCACCTGGCGCGTCTGCAGGCCCGCCTTGCCGAGCGCTTTCAATAGCGCGGGAACGTCCGGCGCCACGTAATCGATCACCTTCAGCTTGAGCGCCTCCTCGGCGGGAATGCTCACGCCCTCGCGCACCGCCTGCTCGGCCCAGTCGGCATTGCGGCCGCGCATCTGCGCGAAGCCGCGGATGTAGGCGACCGCGTCGTTGGTCACCTTGCGCGTCATGGTGTCATCGCTCTTCTTGCCATCCTTGTCCGAGGCGCCGCCGCCCATCAGCGACACGGGCGACGCCGCGCCGAGGTTGGTGCCCGGCGCCATGGCGGCGATATGCGACGCGTAGAGGATGAACGTGCCGGCGCTCGCCGCCCGCGCGCCGCTCGGCGCGACGAACGAGGCTACCGGCACCGGCGAGGCGAGGATCGCCTTGATGATGTCGCGCATCGAGCTGTCGAGCCCGCCGGGCGTGTCGATCTGCAGGATGACGAGCTGCGTGCCGTCGGCAGCGGCGTGCTCAATCGCACGGCGCACGAAATCTGCAGTCGCCGGTCCGATCGCCGACTCGACGGGTACTACAGCCACAGGCGCAGCCGCCCACGCGGGCATGCACGCCCAGAGGAAGAAAAGCGACGCGATGCGAATCGCGCTCACAGGGGAGGTTTAGCACCTTAAGACAGGCTTAACAAGGCGCTCGCTATGCTAGCCTCGCCTCATGCGCGTCCTCGTCGTCGAAGACGATCCGATGATCGGGCGGGCCGTCGTCGCCGGCCTGCACGAGCAGGGTTATGCCGTCGACTGGGTGCGCGATGGCGCGGAAGCCGAGCTCGCCCTCGCGCACGCGGTCTACGACGTCGCCCTCCTCGATCTCGGCCTGCCGCGGCGCGACGGCCTCGATGTCCTGAAGGGCGTGCGCCGCGCGAAGAACGATCTGCCGGTGCTCATCATCACCGCGCGAGACTCGGTCGCCGATCGCATCGCCGGCCTCGACAGCGGCGCCGACGACTACCTCGTCAAGCCGTTCGACCTCGACGAGCTTCTCGCGCGCACGCGCGCCGTGGTGCGCCGGCATGGCGGGCGCGCGCAGTCCGAAGCCACCTACGGCGCGCTGACCGTCGATGCCACGCAGCGGCGCGTCGTGTTCCAGGGCGCCGAAGTCGAGCTTTCGCCGCGCGAGTTCGCGGTGCTCGAGGCGCTCATGAAGGAGCCGGGCGCCGTCGTGTCGCGCGAACGCCTGGAGGATGCGGTGTATGGCTGGGGCGAGGAAGTGGGCTCCAACTCCATCGAAGTGCACGTGCATCACCTGCGGCGCAAGCTCGCCGCGGAGCTGATCCGCAACGTGCGCGGCGTCGGCTACCGCATCGCCAGATTGCAGTGAGATCGATCCGCAGCACGCTCGTGCTGTGGCTCGTCGGCGCGCTGGCGGTCGGCAGTCTCGCCGTGCTCGCCGGCACGTACGTCCTCACGCGTCACTAGGTGGGCGAGATGTTCGACGAGGAGCTGCGCCAGGTGGCGCTCGCGGTGCACGTGCGCGAGGACTGGATGCAGACGCAGCGCGTGCGCATCGCGCGCCCTGGATTCTCGCTTTCCGTGCGCGCCTACGACACCAACGGGCGGCTCTATTTCGAGACGCTGATGCCTTCGCTGCCGGCCGACACGCCGCAGATCTTCAGCGAAGGGCTGCGCGACGTCGAAACGACCGAGGGCCGCTGGCGCCTCTATACGCACGTCACGTCCGAAGGCATCGTGCAGGTCGGCCAGCCGGTCGCGACGCGCGAGGCGCTGGCACGCGAGCTCTCGCTTCCGGTGTTGATGCCGATGCTGCTGCTTATCCCGATCCTCGCCGCCCTGATCGCGTGGGCCTTGCGCCGCGGCCTCGCGCCGCTGCAGGATGCGTCGCGCTCGGTGAGCGACCGCGACGTCTCGCGCCTCGACGCGCTGCCGGTGGAAGGCGTGCCCCGCGAGCTTCGTCCCCTGGTCGAGCAGATCAACGCCCTGCTCGAGCGCCTGGCCGCCTCGCTCGATGCGCAGCGGCGCTTCCTCGCCGATGCGGCGCACCAGCTGCGCTCGCCCGTTTCGGCACTCGCCCTGCAGGCGCAGATCGCGCAGCGCGCGCAGACGCCCGCGGCGCGCGTCGAGGCGCTGGAGGAATTGCGCGGCGGCACCGAGCGCACGCGCCGGCTGGTGCAGCAGCTCCTCGATTTCGCGCGGCTCGAGCCCGGCGTGCCTTCGGGACCGTTGGTGCCGGTCGATCTCGCCAAGGTGGCGCGCGAGGTGGTGGGCACCTATGCCGCCCAGGCTGACGAGCTCGGCGTCGACCTCGGCGCCGACGCCCCGGGCCACGCCTTCGTCTCGGGCAACGAGCCGGAGCTGCAGTCGCTGCTCGCCAACCTGATCGACAATGCGCTGCGGTATGCGCCGGCAGCGAGCGCGGTCACCGCTGCCGTGAACACGGTCGACGGCAAGATCGAGCTGGCGGTGGTCGATGCCGGTCCCGGCATTCCGGCCGGCGAGCGCGCGCAGGTCTTCGCGCGCTTCTACCGCGTCCCCGGCGACCTCACCGCGGGCAGCGGCCTGGGGCTTTCGATCGCGAAGGCCATCGTCGAGCGCCACGGCGGCCGCATTCGTCTCGAGGACGCGAGCCCCGGCGCGCCGCGCCCGGGCCTCGCCGTGCGCGTCGAGCTGCCGGCATTGCCGCTGCCGGCAAGCGCTGCGGCGGGCCCGACGCCGCGCGAGAGAAGCCTCGCCTCAGCGCGCAAGGTCCCCGAGGTGATGTAGGTCCAACCAGCGCTGCGTCACTGCGGCGATTTCCTCCAGCGCCTTGCGGCTGGCGAGCGAATGGTCGCTGCCCTCGAGCCAATGCATTTGCCACGGCGCGTGCACCGGGCGCAGCGCCGCTTCCATCAGGTCGCGCCGGCACAGCGCATCGCGCGTGCCGTTGAAGCAGAGCACCGGTACCGTGATGCGCGGCAGGTGAGCATCCCGCAGCTTGTCCGGCTTGCCGGCCGGATGCAGCGGGTAGGCGAGCAAGAGCAGCGCGTCGCACGGGAACCCTTCGGCCGCCATCATCGTCGCCACGCGGCCGCCCATCGAGCGGCCGCCAATGATCAGCTTTCGTCCGCCGCGCTCGCTCCGCGCCTGCGCCACGGCTTCCGCGAAACGCTCCCGCAGCACCGGCATCCGGTCCGGCAGCCGCGAGCCGCGGTCGCGGTACGGGAAATTGAATCGAACGACCTCCAGTCCGGCTCGCTCGAGGGCCGCAGCGCTCGCCAGCATCGCGCGATCGTCCCGGTGGCCGCCGGCACCGTGGCCGCAGACGAACACGGGTCTCATGCCGCAGCTTAGCGCGGTATCCTTCTGCGTCTGCGACTCGTCCTCCTTCTTCTCGCGCTCCTGAGCGCACCGGCCGCGGCCGCCGGGCGCGAGGCGCCCGCGTTTCGCCTCGGCGACGCGGCCACGCCGCTCGAATATGCGGTGACGCTCGCCATCGACCCGGCAGAGCCGCGCTTCAGCGGCGAAGTGCGCATCGCGCTGCGCTTCAACCGGCCCACGCCGGTGCTGTGGCTGAATGCCACCGGCCTCGCCATCGAGTCGGTCGAGTTCCTGCAGGGACGCCGCAGGATCGCGGTCAACGTGCTTCCCGGCGGCGAGGACTTCGTCGGCTTCGAGGCGCAGGGCGCCGACTTCGCGACAGGCCCCGCGATCGCGACGATCCGCTATCGCGGCGAGCTCGAGGGCGTCTCGACGCGCGGGCTTTTCCGGCAGCAGGATCGCGGCGACTGGTATGTCGTCTCGCAGTTCGAGGCGATCCAGGCGCGGCGCGCCTTCCCCTGCTTCGACGAGCCGGGATGGAAAACGCCTTGGCAGCTCACCATCGATGCGCCGGCTTCGCAAGTCGTGATCAGCAACTCGGACGAGCGTCGCAGCGCGCCCACGCCCGGCCGCAGCGGATGGGCGCGGCACGAGTTCGCGCTGACGGCGCCGCTGCCCACCTATCTCGTCGCACTCGCCGTCGGGCCGTTCGAAGTGCTGGAGGGCGGCACGGCGGGCAAGCGCCAGACCAGGCTGCGCTATTTCGCGCCGAAGGGGCGCGCGTCCGAGGCGCGCTATGCCGCCCAGGCGACGCCCAGGCTGCTCGAGATCCTCGAGGATTACTTCGGCACGCCATATCCGTTCCAGAAACTCGACACGGTTGCCATCCCGCAGACGGTCGGCTTCGGCGCGATGGAGAACGTGGGCATGATCACCTACGCTTCGTCGCTCCTGCTCGCGACGCCGCGCGAGGAAACGCCCGCCTTCCAGCGCCGCTATGCCGGCATCGCGGCCCACGAGCTTTCGCACATGTGGTTCGGCAACCTGGTGACGCTCGCCTGGTGGGACGACATCTGGCTGAACGAGTCCTTCGCCAGCTGGATGGGGCAGAAGGCGCTGGCGCGCTTCCGGCCGGCGTGGGACAACGGCCTCTCGGTCGGCTGGTCGCGGCGCGCGGCGCTCGAGCTCGATCGCCTGGCGAGCGCGCGACGCGTGCGCAATCCGGTGCGCGAGAAGACCGACCTGTCGAATGCCTTCGACGCGATCACGTACCAGAAAGGCTCGGCGGTGCTGGCGATGTTCGAGAGCTGGTTCTCGCCCGAGCGCTTCCGGCAGGGCGTGCGCCGCTTCCTCAAGCAGCGCGCCTACGGCACGGCGACGTCGGAGGATTTCATCCGCGCGCTGGGCGAGGCCTCCGACCGCGGCAAGGACGCGCTCGCCGCGTTTCGCGGCTTCATCGAGCAGCCGGGCGTGCCGATGCTCGACGTCGCCCTGCGCTGCACCGAGGGCGAGCCGGCGATCGAGGTCGTGCAGCAGCGCTTGCGTCCGGCCGGCTCCTCCGTCACGGACCTGCAGTGGTCCACGCCGGCCTGCTTCCGCTACGGCTCGACGACCCGCTGCAGCGACACGCGCAACGGCGCGAGCAGCATCCTGCTCGGCGAGCCGAGCTGCCCCGCCTGGATCTTCGCCAATGCCGGCGGCCGCAGCCATTACGTGCCGCGCTACGAGGCTTCGCTCGCGCAGCGCGTGCGCGCCGCGGCGCCGGCGCTCTCGCCGAGCGAGATGGTGTCGCTGGTGATCGACGCCGGCATCCTCAGCGAGTCGGGCCTGATGGCGATCGGCGAAGCGCTCGCCTGGGCCGACAGCGCTCTCGCGCATCCTTCGCCGATCGCGCGGCTTTACGCGGTGGACCTCGTGCAGATGCAGCGCGAAGCGTGGCTCACGGCCGCGGAGGCGGCGGCGAAGCGAGAGGTCATCGCGCGGCGCCTGCTGCCCGCGGCAACCGAGCTCGGCTGGAGCGAGCGCGCCGACGACAGCGACGAAATACGCGAGCTGCGCAAGCGCCTCCTGCCGTATGCCGCCGACATGGAGAGCGACATGAAGCTGCGCACGCAGGCGCGCGGGCTCGCCTATGCCTGGCTCGGCGATCGCGAGGCGGTGGACGCCGGCATGACGCGCCCGGTGCTCGATACCGCGGCGCGCTTCGCGGACGAAGCCCTGTTCGGCAGGCTGGCCGATGCGGCCGGCAGCCTGAGCGACCTGCGGGAGCGCGAATACCTTCTCGGCGCGCTTGCCAAGGTGCGCGACGACAAGCTGCGCTCGCGCGCGCTGGCGCTCGCGCTAGCGCCGGCCGTCGCGTCGCGCGACGCCTTCCATCTCATCGACAGCGCGCTGGAGGACGAAGCGAACCGCGGCGCGGCCTTCGACTTCGTGCGCGCCAACTTCGACGCCCTGGTCGCGAAGCTGCCGCAGCATTCCCCCGCGTACCTGATCACGCCGCTCGCGGAGCTGTGCACGCCCAAGGAGCGCGAGACGTTCGCCGAGTTCTTCAAGGAGCGTGCCGGGCAGTTCCTCGGCGGTGCGCTGCGCTACCGGCAGGCGCTGGAGCGCATCGACGTCTGTATGGCCGCGCGAGGCAGCTAGCCGACGAAAAAGGTGAGCTGCCGCAGGGATGCGATCTGCAGCATGATGTCCAGGAGGTAGTACTGGAGCGCCGCTGCAGTCACGAGCGCCAGGAGGACGGCGCTCTTGGCCGTCTGCCAGCGCCGCGCGGACTTATCCTGCGCCTTCGCAGCGCTCAGCTGCTCGACATACTGTTCCACGTCCGCGCGCGTGCGTATCGCGCGCCCCGAGATCTCTTCGAGGTAGTGCAGCAGATCCTCACGCGATGCCCGCTCTATCTCGCTCACTGGAAGGCCAAGCAAGTCCATTCGGTTGGTTAAGCTAGTTCGCACCATTAGTCTGAACTTGATGTGTCTCAAAAGGAACAAAGTCATGTTTATCCGTCTGTCCGAATTCATTTCAGGGCGGGATAAACTTCACGCCTTCATGCCCGGGAGGAGTTCATGAAACGCCTCGTCATCCTGTTCGTCGCGCTTGCAGCCACGGGCGGCGCGATGGCGCAAGGCTATCCGGCGAAGCCGGTGCGCTTCATCGTCGGCTTCACGCCCGGCGGCGGCGTCGACATCAATGCGCGGCTGCTGGCGGCGAAAATGACCGAGCTCCTCGGCCAGCAGTTCATCGTCGAGAACAAGCCCGGCGCCGGCACCAACATCGCGAACGAGTACGTGGCGAAAGCGCCCGCCGACGGCTATACGCTGCTCTTCACCAGTCCCGCGGTGGCGATCAACGTCTCGCTCTACCGCCAGCCGCCGTACGACACGGTGCGCGACTTCGCCGGCGTGTCGGTGTTCTCGGAGAGCACCAACATCCTCGTCGTGCCGGCCTCGTTCCCGGCGCGCTCGGTGCGGGACCTCATCGCGATGGCGCGCGAGAAGCCCGGCGCGCTGAACTACTCCTCGGCGGGCCAGGGCACCACGCAGCACCTCGCTGCCGAGCTGTTCAAGCTGCGCACGCGCACGCACATCGTCCACATCCCCTACAAGGGCAGCTCGCCTTCGCTCACCGCACTCATCGCGGGCGACGTGCAGCTCAGCTTCGTCAACCCGGTGGCGATCGGCGCGCACGTCAAGTCCGGCCGCCTGCGCGCCCTCGCCGTGGCCGGCGCGAAGCGCAGCCCGCTCATGCCGGAAGTGCCGACGATGAAGGAAGCCGGCGTCGAAGGGGTCGAAGTGCCGCTGTGGTACGGGCTGCTCGCGCCGAAGGCGACGCCGCGCGAAGCCGTGCAGGCGCTCGCCGCCGCGGTGGCCAAGGCAGCGCAGGCCGAGGACGTGAAAAAGCGGCTCGAGGCGGACGGCGCCGAGCCGGTCGGCAATTCACCCGAGGCGTTCGACCGCCAGCTGCACGAGGAGGTGGCGCGCTGGGCGGAGGTGGTGAAGGTCTCCGGCGCCCAGGCCAACTGAATTCGGGGTCAGGGCACCAATTCCAGCGACGCGTAGCTCCCGGATTAGTGCCCTGACCCCGAATTCACGGGCGTTGGGAGAAGCTGCGCTCGAAGATGTGCTCCGCGATGCGGTTCTTCAGGATCTCGATCGAGCCGCCGGCGATCATCCAGCCGCGACAGCGCCGCAGGCAGTACTCGACGAGCGATTCCTGGCTGTAGCCCATGCCGCCCATCACCTGCAGCGCCTCGTTCGCCACCTCGAAGCCGGCCTGGTTGCAGTAGGCCTTGGCGATCGCCGTTTCTTCCGGCGATGGAAAGCCACGGTCGGCATTGGCGGCGGCGCGATAGAGGAGCAGCTGCGCGGCGTCGAGCTTGATCTTCATGTCGGCGAACTTCCACTGCAGCCCCTGGAACTCGCAAAGCAGGCGGCCGAACTGCTTGCGCTCCATGGCCCACGCCCGCGCGGCCTCGTAGGCATAGCGCCCGAGCGCAAGCGAGCGCGACGAATTGCCGATGCGCTCGACGTTGAAGCCGGCAATCTGCTTCTTGAAGCCGCCTTCGCCAAGCACGACCTGCTCCTTCGTCACCGGCACGTTGTCGAAATGCAGCTCTGCCCATTCCTCGCCCGACATGAAGCGCGATGCCTTGCCGCGCTTGACGGCCGATTTTTCCAGGAGCACGGAGCCGATCCCGCCCACGCCGGGACCAAAGCGTACATAGACGAGGAATACGTCCGCATACGCCGAGTGCGTGGTGAAGATCTTCGAGCCGTTGATGCGCCAGCCATCGCCGTGCGGCGTCGCGGTGGTCTTCAGCTCCGTCACGGCGGAGCCGGCATCCGGCTCGGTCATGCCGACCGAAATCACCGATTCCCCGGCCAGCAGCCGCCCCAGATACTTCTGCTTCTGCGCCGCCGAGCCGTACTCGGCGAGCACGCGGATCGGGCCGAAATTCCCGGCCTGCACCACATCCGCGCTGCGCGGGCACACGGAGGCGACCGTTTCGATGGCGAGCACGGCGTCGAGCAGCGTGCCTCCCTGCCCGCCATCGGACTCGGCGATCGTGATGCCGAGCAGTCCCTGCTTCGCCATCAGGCGCGCCACATCCCACGGATAGCCGGGCTCGTGCGCGCGCTCGCGCGCCTTCGGCGCGAGCTCCTTCCTGGCAAAGCGCAGCACCGCATCGCGGAATTCGGCCTGCTCGGCCGTCAGATGAAAGTCCATCGTCACTCCTTCAATACCAGCAAGGCGTCGACGGCGACTACGCCGTCGCGCTTCACGATCAGCGGATTGATCTCGGCCTCGCGCACCGCGGGCAAGAGCGCCAGGCGCGACAGCGCCGACACCGCTCGCGCGAGCGCCGGCAGATCGCCGCGCGGCAGATTGCGATAGCCGCGGATCGGCGCGAGGCCCTTGACCTTCCCGATCATGGCAAGCGCTTCGGCTTCCGTCACCGGCGCCATCTCGAGCGCGTAATCCGCGTACAGCTCGGCCAGCGTGCCGCCCGCCCCGACGAGCACCAGCGGGCCGACGACCGGATCGTTGCGATAGCCGACGATAACTTCCGCCAGCCCGCGCTCCATCTTCTGCACGAGCAACTGCGCCTGCCCCATGCGCCGGGCCGCCTCGAGCAGCATGTCGCGGCCCGCAATGTCCAGCGCGACGCCGCCCGCTTCCGTCTTGTGCTCGACGTCCGTCCGCTTCAATGCCACGGGATAAGGCACGCCATGCGTGAAATCGGGCGCATGCACGAGCGCCTGCTGCGGGACCGGGATGCCGAGCGCCTCCAGCATTGCAAACGCATCGGTCTTCAACGCCGGGGCAGAGACGGCGGCGCGCTCGCGCGGCTTTTGCCACGCAAAAAACGCGGCGAAGGCGTCCGCGCAAGCTTCCGGCGTGCGAAACGCCGCGATGCCCCGGCTGGCGAGCAGCGCGAGTGATTGCTCGGCATGCGGCGTGAGAAACGCGGCAAGCGGCTTGGCGCTCGGCTTTGCGCGCAGGATGGGCTCGACTGCCAATTCGGGATGGAACTGCGCCGAGGAGCCCACCGCGGCGAGCACGCCGTCGCAATCGGGCGAATCGAGCAGGCGCCCAAGGGTCGCGGCGTACGTATCCTGCGTCGCGGTCATCGTCAGATCGTGCAGCGACGCGAGCTCGATGCCGCGAAGGCCGAGCCGGTCGATCACGCTCGCCGCGCCGCCGCCGGTGGTGGTCACCGCCGCTACCCGCGGTGCGCGCTTCAGCTGCGGCGGTCGCTTACCGATCAGCAAAGGCGGGATCTCGATCAGCGTCTCCAGCATGTCGACGCGCACGATGCCGCAATCGCGGAAGAAGGCATCGAGCGCGGCATCGGAGCCGGCCAGCGCGCCGGTATGCGAGCGGGCGAGCTCCTCGCCGAGCTTCGAGCGGCCGAGCTTGTACGCGACGATCGGCTTCCCGGCGGCATGCGCCTTGCGCGCGGCGGCTGCAAGGCGACCTGCATCGCGCACCGTTTCCAGGAAGAGCGCGATCACCTTCGTCTCGCGGTCGTCGGCCAGGAGCTCGACGAGCTCGCCGATGCCCAGATCGGCTTCGTTGCCCACCGAGACCAGCTTCGCATAGCCCAGCCCGCGCGCCGCGCCGCGTGAGAGCAGCGTGCCGAGCATGGTGCCGCTCTGCGAGACGAGGCTCGGCGGCCCGGTCGGCGGCGCGTCCATCTCGAGCACCGCGTTGAC
>DATDCR010000165.1:0-2615 GCA_036524215.1 Burkholderiales bacterium | reverse complement strand
GCAGACGCCGGCGCCGCTTTCGCGGGAGGGCTGGTCGAAGCCCTACTCGCCGCAGTTCCAGTACCGCTGGGACGACGCCTACAAGGCGCTGAAAGCCGATGGCCGCGTCCACGAATACCGCAATCCGCTCACCGGCGGCCCCGTCATGCCCACCATGGGCGCGCGGCTCGAGCTCATCAGGGAAACGAAACCCATCCGCCACACCGGCAGCCTGATCTACCAGGTGGCGAGCGGCCGCGGCTGGTCGGAGATTGGCGGTCAGCGTTTCGAATGGGAAGAGAAGGACATTTTCTGCGTGCCGTCGTGGACGCGGTACCGGCACGGCGCGCACGGCGAGGCGGTGCTGTTCTGCTTCAACGACCTGCCGGCCATGCGCGCGCTCGCGCTGTACCGCGAAGAATGATCTCCTGAGGCCGCTGCCGCTGCTGCGCACCCGCGCTAATATCCTGCGCGCATGATTTCCTCGGAACAGAACGAGCTGATGACGCGGGTCGGGCCGGGAACGCCGTGCGGCAAGCTGCTGCGCCGCTACTGGCAACCGGTAGCGCTCACCGACGAGATGAACCAGCCGCGCGCGGTGAAGGCGGTGCGCGTTCTCGGCGAAGACCTGGTGCTCTTCAAGTCGGGAAGCACGTTCGGTCTCGTCGAGCGCCAGTGCGCCCATCGCGGCGCCGACCTCGCCTATGGTCGGCTCGAGGACGGCGGCCTGCGCTGCTCCTTCCACGGCTGGCTTTTCGACGCGAGCGGCAAGTGCCTCGAGACGCCGGCCGAGCCGGCCGGGAGCCGCCTGTGCGAGCACGTGCGGCTGCGCGCCTATCCGGTGGTCGAGAAGAGCGGCATCCTTTTCGCGTACCTCGGCGAATCTAATGGTAAAGAGCAGGCGCCCGCCTTCCCGCACTTCGACGCCTTCGTCGCGCCGAGCGCCTACACCTTCGCCTTCAAGGGCTACTGGGACTGCAACTGGCTGCAGGCGCTCGAGGTCGGCATCGACCCGGCGCACGCCTCGTGGCTGCACAAGTTCTTCGAGGACGAGGATCCGGCCGCGAGCTATGGCCGGCAGTTCCGCGGCACGCCGTCCGATTCCGCGATGCCGATCTCCAAGGTGCTGCGCGAGTTCGACCGGCCCGAGATCCGCGTCGAGCGCACCGACTACGGCATGCGGCTGCAGACGCTGCGCCGCATCAGCGACGCGCACACGCACATCCGCGTCACGAACGTGCTCTTCCCGCAGGCCTTCGTCATCCCGATGAATGCGGAGATGACGATCTCGCAGTGGCACGTGCCGGTCGACGATACCGGCTGCTACTGGTATTCGATCTTCACCAGCTTCGGCGCGCCGATCGACAAGGACACGATGCGCAACCAGCGCCTCAAGACCTATCCCGCGCCGGACTACAAGCCGATCTTTTCAAGAAGCAATTCCTGGGGCTTCAGCGTCGAGGAACAGCAGAGCAAGACCTTCACCGGCATGGGCTTCGACATCAATATCCACGACCAGTGGGCCTGCGAATCGCAGGGACGCATCGCCGAGCGCACGCGCGAGAATCTCGGCACCACGGACAAGGGCATCGTGCTCTACAGGCGGCTGCTGGTGGATGCGATCAGCAAGAACGAGAAAGGCGAAAGGCCGCTGATGGTCATCGACGCGCAAAGCGCGCAGCAATTGAAAGGCCCGCCGGCGATCGACGGCATCGGGCCGACGCCGAGCATGGACCAGTACTGGAAAGAGGCCGACGAGAAGCGCCGCCAAAAGGCAGCTTGGGCGGCATGAACATCCTCAAGGAAATCGATGCGCACCTCCTGAAGTGCGTGCGCTTCTCCTTTGCCGACCAGCATGGCGTGCTGCGCGGGAAGACGATCGCGGCCGCCGAGGTGAAGGCGGCGCTCGAGCGCGGCGTGACGGTCACGAGCACGCTGCTCCTCAAGGACACCTCGCATCGCACGGTGTTTCCGGCCTTCACGCCGGGCGGCGGCGTCGGCATGCCGGAGCTGCAGGGCGCCGCGGACATCGTCATGCGCCCCGACGTCTCGACCTTCCGCATCCTGCCGTGGGCGCCGGAGACCGGCTGGGTGTTGTGCGACCTCGAGCTGCTCGACGGGCGCCCGGTGCCGTTCGACTCGCGTGGCGTGCTGCGCAAGGCGCTGCAGAAGCTCGGCGAGTACAGCTTCACCGCGGGGCTCGAAGTCGAGTTCCATGTCTTCAGGATCAGCGATCCGCGCCTGCAGCCGTCGGATGCCGGCCAGCCGGGAACGCCGCCCGACGTCGAGCTCCTCACGAGCGGCTACCAGTACCTGACGGAGAACCGCTACGACGCCATCGATCCGGTGGTCGAGCTGCTGAGAAACGACCTCGAAAGGCTGCAGCTGCCGCTGCGCTCCTTCGAGGTGGAATTCGGGCCGAGCCAGTTCGAGTTCACGCTGTCGCCCCTCGCCGGGATGGCGGGCGCCGATGCGATGGTTCTCTTCCGCAGCGCGGTGAAGCAGATCTGCCGCCGCCACGGCTATCACGCCACCTTCATGTGCCGGCCGAAGCTGCCGAACGTGTTCGCGAGCGGCTGGCACCTGCACCAGTCGATCGCCTCGCGCGCGAACGGCGAAAACGCCTTCGTGTCGAA
>DATDCR010000164.1:0-5365 GCA_036524215.1 Burkholderiales bacterium | reverse complement strand
TTTCTCGATCGGCAGCGGGTCGTTGAAGAACACCATCACCGCGTCGCCGGCGAAGCGCTCGATCGTTCCCTCGTGCTCGAGCACGATCTTGCCGAGCGCGCCATGGAACGCGCGCAAGAGCTCCATGACTTCCTCGGGCTCGGCGCTGTCGGTGAAGGCGGTGAAGCCGCGCATGTCGAAGAACTGCACGGTGATTTCGCGGCGATGGGTCTTCAATACCTCGTCGCCTTTGCCGGCGGCGATCAGCTCGGCGAGTGCCGGCGAAAAGAAGCTCTTCAGGCGCCCCAGACGCTCGTCCTGCAGCCGCTTGATGCGAAGGAGCGACTTCACCCGCGCGAAGAGCTCCGCCTGGTTGACCGGCTTCGGCAGGAAGTCGTCGGCGCCGGCCTCGATGCCCTTGACGCGCTCCTGGTTCGGATCAAGCGAAGTCGCGAGCACTACCGGCAGCAGCGCGGTCGCCGGATTCTCCCGGATCTTCTTGCAGACCTCGTAGCCGGAGATGCCGGGCATCATGATGTCGAGCACCACCAGGTCGGGCGGCTGCTTGGCGATGCTCTCCAGCGCCTGCTCGCCGTTCGACGCCGTCGTCACCTCGTAGCCCTTGGCGGCGAGCAGATCCGCGAACAGCTTGACGTTCTGCGGCGTGTCGTCGACGACGAGGATGCGTTGCGCCATTACTTGGCGGCTCCCTCGACGAGGCGCTTCACGGTTTCGAGGAACTCCTTCAGGTTGATCGGCTTGCTGACGAACGCATCGAAGCCCGCCGCCGTGATCTGGGAGCGATCGGTCGGCGTGACCGAGGCAGTCAGCGCAACGACCGGGATGCGCGCCGTCTTGTTGTCGGCGCGGATCTGCCTGAACGCCTCGATGCCGTTGATGCCGGGCAGCTGGATATCCATGAGGACGAGATCCGGCACGTTCTCCTTGGCGAGCTTCACGCCCTCCTCGCCGGTGACGGCCTCCAGCGTCTTATAGCCCTTCGCCTGAAGCACGTCGCGGGCGAGCTTCATGTTCTTGTCGTTGTCTTCGACGATCAGCACTGTGCTCATGTGCGCACCGGTAATGTGACAGTGAACGTGGACCCCTTGCCCGGGGTGCTCTGGAGATGGATCTCGCCGCCGTGCAGCTCGACGAAGCGCTTCGTCAGCGCGAGGCCAAGACCCGTGCCTTCGGCCTTGCGCGTGTAGTCGCGCCCGACCTGCTTGAACTCCTCGAATACTAGCCCCTGGTCCTCCGACGCGATACCGATTCCGGTGTCCTTCACGGCGATCTCGACTTTCGTCGTATCCAGCTTGGCGCTTACATCGACGCGGCCACCATCGGGCGTGAACTTGACGGCGTTCGACAGCAGGTTGACGAGGATCTGCTTCACCTTGCGCTCGTCGGCCTGAAATTCGCCGATGCGCGGGTCGACCTGCAGGCCGAGCTGGATGCCGTGGCGCTGCGCGCGCTCGCGCACGAGCGTCATGGCGTTCGACAGCGCCGTCGGCAGGTGGAACGAGGAGATTTCCAGGTCCATGCGCCCGGCCTCGATCTTGGAAAGATCGAGGATGTCGTTGATGAGTGACAGCAGGTGCTTGCCGGACTCGTGGATGTCCTTCAGGTAGTCGGCCTGCTTGTCGTTCACCTCGCCGAACATCCTTTCCATCAGCACTTCCGAGAAGCCGATGATCGCGTTGAGCGGCGTGCGCAGCTCGTGCGACATGTTGGCGAGGAAGTCGGACTTGTGCTTGTTCGCGACCTCGAGCTGCACGCTCTTCTCCTGGATCTCGCGGAACAAGCGTGCGTTCTGGATCGCGATCACCGCCTGGTCGGCGAAGGTCTTCAGGAGCGTGATCTGCTTGTCGCTGAACGGCTCGGCGAGCTTGCGCGCCACCCAGATGGCGCCGATGCCGCGGCCCTCGAACAGCATCGGCGCGAAGATGATGGTCTTGAAGCCAAGTGCCTGCGCCCCCTTCACCACCTGTGTGGGCGCCGATCCGGCACGCACGTCGGCGAAGTGCACGACCTTCCGGTCGAGGATCGCGCACCCCGTCCCCGCCTCGCGCGAGAGCGCCATCGGATAAAGGGCCGCGATCTGGTCGCGGTTCTCGCCCTCGTAGGCGACAAGCTCCACCTTGTTGTCCGGCGTCGCCAGCGTGATGCCGACCAGGTTGCCCTCGAAGAGCCGCTCGCAGCTGCGAAGGATCTTGTCGAACACCGGCTTGGTGTCGGCGATCGAGCTGGAAATCGCGCCCAGCACCTCGCCCGAGGCCTTCTGCTGCTCCAGCGCCTCCTTCGTTTCGTTGAACAGGCGCACGTTCTCGATCGCGATCGCTGCCTGGTCGGCGAACGTGGTTGCAAGACCGATCTGCTTCTCCGTGAAGGGGCGCACCTCCACGCGCCGCAGGAACATCGTGCCGAACGGCCGGCCTTCGCGCGTCAGCGGCACCGCGAGCATCGACTGCTGGCGGCCGTATTTCTGCCCGAGCTCCCAGCTCACCGGGAACTCACCCTGCTCTCGCTCGAGGTTCTCGATATGGATCGCCTTCCCCTGCGCGATGGTGCGGCCGGTGAGGGTGCCGGGGGTGAACGGCAGCGTCTCGCTTCCTTGCAGCTCGGCTGGTCCGTTGAACGCCGCCCGGCGCAGCGTCTCGCCCTCGAGCGTATAGAGGGCCACTGCCACAGCCTCGCAAAGGCGCGCAGCACGGGCGGCCACCGCGTCCAGCGTCGGCTTCACGTCGCTCGGCGAGGCGGAGATGACGCGCAGTACCTCGGAGATGGCGGTCTGCTGCTCGAGGGACTCCTTGGTCTCGTTGAAGAGGCGCACGTTCTCGATCGCGATCACGGCCTGGTCGGCGAAGGTGCGCACCAGTGCGAGCTGCTTGTCCGTGAGTTTGTAGCCGGCCTTCGGGTGCGTGAGCACGATGGTGCCGATGCCCTCGTCGTCGCGAATCAGCGGAACCACGGTGTTGGAGCGGAAGCCGCCGGCGCGACCGGCGCGCCGAATGTGCTCGGGTACGTTGGGCGCCTCGGTATCCAGGCATACGTTCACGCGGCGCTCCGCCATGGCGCGTGCCGACGTGCTGACTTCGGGATCGAACGCCACCGGATAGATCCGGGCCAGCGCCTCGCGCGCCGGCTGGTCGATCGTCAACCCGTCCACGGCGCGCAGGCGGACCAGCCCGCCGTCGCGCATGAAGACGGTGGCGTTGCATGGCGCAAACAGGCGCGCGGCGCTTTGCACGATCGCCTCGAGCACTGGTTGCACGTCGGTCGGCGAGCCGCTGATGACCTTCAGGATCTCGGAAGTGGCCGTCTGCTGCTCGAGCGACTCCTTCGTCTCGTTGAACAGGCGCACGTTCTGAATCGCGATCGCTGCCTGGTCGGCAAATGTGCGCAGGAGCGCAAGCTGCTTGTCATCGAAACGGCCAGGCGTGGCGCGGAAAAGCATGATGGCGCCGATGCCGATCCCTTCCCTGACCATCGGCGCGCCGACGACTGATTTCACCTTCACGCGCGTGTCGACATTGCGATCCAGCTCGGGGGCATCGCTTCCGTCGAGGGCGCCGGAGCTCTGCATCTTCATCTCGAGGATGGTGCGGCCGGTGACGGAGTTCGCCTCGAGCGGCATTGGGTAGGAGGCTCGCCAGCTTCCCTGCATATGCGTGTGCGCGGCAAGCGCAGCAAGCTCGATCCTTCCCTCCTTCGCCAGCACCACCGTCACGGCCCCAACATCGAGCTCGAACAGACGCAACGCGCTCGATGCGATCGCATCGAACACCGGCTGCACCTCGGTCGGAGATTCGGCGATGACGCGCAGGATCTTGCCGGTGGCGGTCTGCTGGTCCAGCGTTTCTCGCGTCTCATTGAAAAGCCGCACGTTCTCGATCGCGATCGCCGCCTGGTCGGCGAAGGTCTTGAGCACGGCGATGTGCTTGTCCGCGAATGGCTTCATTTCCATTCTGCGCAAGAGAATGGTGCCCACTGCCTTGTCCTCCCGCACGAGCGGCACGGCGAGCGTCGTGCGGTGCCCGTACTTGAGCGCCATGGAACGGCCGACCTCGAACTCGCCGGGCGGCGGATTCTGGGAATCCGCGACGTGGATGACTTCGCGGTCGATGATCGAGCGCCCCATCGCCGTATTGCGGTCAAGCGGCACGCCTTCCTCCGGACCGGTGCGACCGATCGCGCCGACGCCCGCACGCGCGAAGATCTTGTCGCCTTCGCGGACCATGATGTCGGCGTAAGGCGCATCGCAGATCCGGGCTGCACGCTCAGCCACCGCCTGCAGCACGGGCTGGACGTCGCTTGGCGAGCTCGAAATCACCCGCAAGATCTCGCTGATGGCGGTCTGCTGCTCGAGCGACTGCTGCAGCTCGGCGGTGCGCTCCTCCACTTTCCTCTCGAGGCTTGCGTACGACTCGCGCAGTTGAGCGGTCATGCGGTTGAACTGGTCGGCCAGCGATTCCAGCTCGTCGCCGGTCTTCACTTCGATGTGCGCGTCGAGATCGCCGGCGCCGATCCGCATGGCGCCGTCCTGCAGCACGCCGATCGGGCGCGCCATCGAGCGCGCGAGCCACATGGCGACGAGCGCGGAGAAGAGCAGGCCGGCGATCATCAGCCCGACGGTGCGCAGGATGGTGGCGTTCAATGCCTGGAAGACTTCGGCCACCGGCTGCTCGACGAACACTTTCCAGCCGAGCGGCGTCGGTTTGCCGCCCTGCTGGTCGCGGCCGGGCTCGATCGGTGCATAGGCCGTCAGCACGCGCTGTCCGGCGAGATCCTTCGCCAGCATGGCGAGCATGTCGTCGGCGTCGGGCTTGAGCGCCGCCTGCACCTGCTCGAGGTGCGACATGCTGGTCTTGCGCAGGACGAGGCCGATGTCGGGATCCGCAACCAGGTGGCCGGAGCCGTCGACGACGTAGGCCTTGCCCTTCTGGCCGACGTGGATGCGGGTGATCACATCCCAGATGAACTTCAAGTTGACCTCGGCGACGGTCACCGCCCCGGCCTCGCCGCCGGAGCGCACGGCGATCGACATGTACGGCTCGGTCTCCTTGCGGAAGTACACCGGTCCATACCAGGTCTGGCCCGGGCGCGCGTTCTTGAAGGCCGGCTCCTGCGACCAGTCACGACCCGTGCCCGCCTCGTCCATCTTCAGGCGCGACACGGAGAGCTGTTCGCGTCCCTGGCCGTCGATCTGGGTGATGTCCGTGACGGCGTGAACGACGCGCAGGAGCTTGAGGAATTCGATGCGCCGCTGCTCGAGCCCTTCGACGCCGAGCTGAGGCAGGGCGGCGTACGCGAGCTGCTGCTCGATCTGCAGCACGAACTGCTCGATGCGTGCCGCGGCGGAAAGCGCCTTCTCGTGCTGCAGGCTCGC
>DATDCR010000163.1:0-20490 GCA_036524215.1 Burkholderiales bacterium | reverse complement strand
GGTCCGCCGGCGAGCACGGCGCGCTCGTAGTCGAGCCCGGACATGAGGACCCTGACGCCATCGCCTTCCTTGCCGAGGATGCTGTCGGCGGGAATCTCGCAGTCGCGGAACACGAGCTCGCAGGTGTTGGAGCCGCGCATGCCGAGCTTGTCGAGCTTCTGCGCGGTCGAAAACCCCTTGCTGCCTTTCTCGACCAGGAACGCCGTGATGCCGCGGTCGCTGGTCTTCGCGTAGATGACCAGCACGTTGGCATCCGGGCCGTTGGTGATCCACATCTTGTTGCCGTTGAGGAGGTAGCGATCGCCGCGGCGCTCCGCTTTCAGTCTCATGCCGACGACATCCGATCCGGCGCCCGGCTCCGACATCGCCAGGGCGCCGACATGCTCGCCGGAAACCAGCTTCGGCAGGTACTTGCGCTTCTGCGCTTCGGTGCCGTTGCGGCGAATCTGGTTCACGCAAAGGTTCGAGTGGGCGCCGTACGAAAGCCCGATCGACGCGGAGGCGCGCGAGATTTCCTCCATGGCGATGATGTGGGCGAGATAGCCCATTGCCGTGCCGCCGTACGCCTCTTCCACCGTGATGCCGAGGAGGCCGAGGTCGCCGAGCTTGCGCCACAGATCGGCCGGAAACTCGTTCGAGCGGTCGATCTCGGCCGCCCGCGGCGCGATCTCCTTGGCGGCAAAGCTGCGCACCGTGTCGCGCAGCATCGTGATCGCCTCACCGTGGTCGAAGCCGAGGAAGCTCATTCGGGATGGTCGGGCGTTCCGGGAAGCATCATCAGGGTCTGCTGCATGCTGGCAACGTGCGTGCCTTGATCAGCGTACACCTCGGCGCGCGCAATCGTCAGCGTGCGGCCCGGCTTGATGACTTCGGCGCGGGCGACGAGCGAGCCGGTCGCCGGCGCGAGGATATTGATCTTGTACTCCACCGTGACGAGGGAGCAGTTAGCCGGCATCAAAGAGAATGCGGCATAACCGCAGGCCGTGTCGGCGATCATGCCGATGATGCCGCCGTGGACGAATCCCTTCTGCTGCGTAAGGTCTTCGCGAAAGGGCAGCCGGATGTCCACTTTCCCCGGCTCGACGCTCGTCAGGCGGGCGCCGATCAGCGCCATCGCCTGCTGGCGACCGAAGCTGGCTTGCACGCGCGCGACGAAGTCCGGATCGAGGGGCGTCGGAGGACGGGGCAGCAGGCCGCTCGGGGAATTCATCGGAGGAGGCTAATTGACGTTTACGTAAACGTCAATCGTTCCGCCGGCGGCGCTTGCGCAGGCGCAGCTGCACGCGCTTTTCGAAGGTCTGGATCTCGGCGAGCTGCGCCTCGAGGTCGGCGCGCTGCTGCAGCAGGCTGCAGCGATGGGCTTCCAGGAGGTCGCGGAAGCGCTCGAGCTGTGGCCGGTCGTCGCGGCCGGGCTCGTACATGTCGATCAGTTCGCGGATTTCCGCGAGCGACAGACCGAGGCGCTTGCCGCGCAGCGTGAGCTTGAGGCGCGTGCGGTCGCGCGGCGTATAGATGCGGCGCTGGCCCTGCCGCCGGGGCGCGAGCAGCCCCTGATCCTCGTAGAATCGGATGGCGCGCGGGGTCACATCGAACTCGTGCGCCAGTTCGCTGATTGAAAATTCAGCGCGTTCCGTTTCCATGCTACGGTTGGGCCGATTCTAGCTGCTCGCAGATTCCCTCGTCAGACTCCCTCGTCAAGGCTGCCGTGTCTTCGCTCCAATATCCCTGGCCGCATACGCCCGCAGCGGGCACCACGATCGAAGTGGCCCCCGGCGTGCACTGGCTCAGCATGCCGCTGCCCTTCGCGCTCGACCACATCAACCTGTGGCTGGTCGAGGACGACGGCGGCTGGGCGATCATCGACACCGGCATCGGCAACGCCACGACGCGCGAGCTCTGGGAAAAGCTGTTCGCGCGTTTTCAGAACATCCGGCGCGTGATCCTTACCCATTACCACCCCGACCATGCCGGCAATGCGGACTGGATCTGCCGCCGTTTCGGCGTCGAGCTGTGGACGACGCAGGGCGAGTACCTCACCGCGCATGCCGTCAGGGCGAGCGCCGCCGGCTACAACACCGAGGCCGTGCTGTCCGTATTCCGCCGCAACGGGCTCGACGACGCGAGCTTCGCGGCGATGTCCGGGCGCGGCAACCGCTACAAGAACCTGGTGCCGGAATTCCCGCAGTCGTATCGGCGCATCATCGAAGGCGACCGCATCCGCATCGGCGCGCACGAATGGCTGGCCATCGTCGGTCACGGCCATGCCCCCGAGCACCTGTCCTTGTATTCGAAAGCGCTGAACACGGTGATCGCCGGCGACATGCTGCTGTCGACCATCTCCACCAACGTGAGCGTATGGTCGGTCGACCCGCAAGGCGATCCATTGCGCCTGTTCCTGGAGTCGATCCGCCGTTATCGCGAGCTGCCGGCCGACGTGCTGGTGCTGCCGTCGCACGGCAAGCCGTTCCGCGGCGCGCACCAGCGGGTGGCGCAGCTCGAGGCGCACCACCAAGCGCGCTTCGGCGAACTGATGGACGTGCTTAGAGAGAAAGAAGCGAGCGCCGGAGAACTGATGCGCGTTCTTTTCCGGCGCGCGCTCGACGCGCACCAGACTTTCTTCGCCATGGGCGAGGCCATAGCCCACCTGCACTACCTCTATTACGCCGGGCAGGTGAAACGCACGGCGGGGGCCGATGGCATCATGCGCTATGCAGCCCGCTAATCCGAACGAATCCGAAGAGCTGGCGAAGGTGTGCCGGCAGGTGGCCGAGCGCTCGTCGAAGATGCTCGGCGAATTCGCGCAGAAGCAGACGCAAAGCATGTCGGCCGCGATGCGCGACGAAATGGGCATCGCCAAGGCCTACATGGACCTCTACTCGCGCCTGGCGGCCGATCCGGCGCTGGTCGCCAGCATGTCGGTCAACCTGTGGCTCGACCAGATGCGCCTCTGGCAGACCAGCTGGATGAAGCTCCTCGGCGTGCAGGCCGGGCCGATCGCCGAACCGGCGAAAGGCGACTGGCGCTTCAAAGACGACGAATGGTCGAAGAACTTCCTCTTCGACTACATCAAGCAGTCGTACCTCATCGCGGCGCGACACATCCAGCAGGCGGTGGCCGACGTGGAGGGCCTGCCGCCGGAGTCGGAAAAGAAGGTCGCGTTCTTTACGCGCCAGTACGTCGATGCGCTCGCGCCGTCGAATTTCCTCATGACGAATCCGCAGGTCCTGCGCGAGACGATGGCGAGCGGCGGGCATAACCTCGTGCGCGGGCTGAATAATCTCCTCGCCGACATCGAGAAGGGCGGCGGGCAGCTGCGCATCTCGATGACCAACGAGGCGGCCTTCCAGCTCGGCAGGAACGTCGCCACCACGCCCGGCAAGGTCGTGCATCAGACCGACCTGATGCAGCTGATCCAGTACCAGCCGTCGACGAGCAAGGTCTACCGGCGGCCGCTGGTCATCATCCCGCCGTGGATCAACAAGTACTACATCCTCGACTTGCGCGAGAAGAACTCCTTCATTCGCTGGGCGGTGGGACAGGGACACACGGTTTTCGTCGTGTCCTGGGTCAATCCCGACGCGCGCCTGGCGCAAAAGGGATTCGACGACTACATGACCGAAGGCGCGCTCGCGGCCATCGACGGAGCGCTCAAAGCGAGCGGCGAGAAAGAGCTGAACGTGATCGGCTATTGCCTCGGCGGCACGCTGCTCGGCGCGACGCTTGGCTATCTCGCCGCGAAGAAGGACGATCGCGTCAAGAGCGCCACGTTCTTCGTCAGCCTGCTCGACTTCTCGCAGCCGGGCGAGCTCGGCGTATTCATCGATGAAGCCCAGGTGCAGAGCCTCGAGCGCAAGATGAACGAGCGCGGCTACCTCGAGGGCTCGGAGATGGCGAGCACGTTCAACCTGCTGCGCGCCAACGACCTCGTCTGGTCTTTCGTCGTCAACAATTACCTGCTCGGCAAGGATCCGTTCCCGTTCGACCTGCTCTACTGGAATGCCGATTCGACGCGCATGCCGGCGCGCATGCACAGCTACTACCTGCGCAACATGTATCTCAAGAACCTGATGGGAGTGCCGGGCGGCATCACGCTCGCCGGCGTCCCCATCGATCTCGCGCAGGTGAAGGTGCCGAGCTATTTCATCTCCACCGTGGAAGATCACATCGCGCCGTGGAAAACGACGTACAAAGGCGCGCGCTACCTGGGCGGCCCGGTGAGATTCGTCCTCGGCGGCTCGGGACACATCGCCGGCATCGTCAACCCGCCGGCGGCGAAGAAGTACCACTACTGGACGAACGAAGCGCTTGCCGACAGCGCCGAGGAATGGTTCCAGAGCGCGAAGCAGCATGCCGGCTCCTGGTGGGACGACTGGCAACGCTGGATGGCGGCGCAAAACGGCGACGACATGGTGCCGGCGCGCATCCCGGCCAACGCGCTGGAAGACGCGCCTGGCAGCTACGCGATGACGCGCCTACAGAAATAAATGGGGACAGACCCCATTTTTCTCATCTGCTAACACTTCGTAATTGCGAAAAATAGGGTCTGTCCCCATTTAGTTTCGTGGCTTGCGCGGCGCCCGCGAGGCGATGCGATCGAAGAGCCATCCCGGCATTGTTCGCAATAAGACAGACACCAATGCCATCTGCCACGGAATCACGGCCAGTCGCCGACGCTTGGCAATTACGCGCGCGATGCGCGTGGCAGCATCGTCGGCATCGATAAGGAACGGCATGCGGTAGCGATTGACGTGCGTCATCGGCGTGTCGATATACCCCGGGCACACGCAGACCACCGCGACCCCGCTGCCGTAGAGCTCCGTGCGCAAGCTCTCGAGCAGCGTGATGGCGGCGGACTTCGACGCGCAGTAGGCGCCATTGCCGGCCAGTCCGCGGAACCCGGCCACGCTGGCGATGCCCGCGAGCGTGCCGCGGCCCGCCTGGCGCATCCCGGGCGCAAAAGCAGCCAGGGTGGCCATCATGCCGATGACGTTCACCTCGAAGATGCGCCGGAGCTTGTCCACGTCGGCGAGCTCGTCGGCATGCGTGCCGAGGCCGATACCGGCGTTCGCCACGACCAGGTCCGGCACGCCGAAGCGGTCGACGAAATCCCGTGCCGCATCGCTCAGCGCTGGCACATCGGTGACGTCGAGCTGGTAGCTGACCGTCTCGCCGGGAAGCGACGCCGCGATCGGGCGTCGCGCGATCAGGCCGAGGATCGTATTCGAAGAAGCGTAGTGCCTGGCCAGCGCCTCGCCGATGCCGGAGGAAGCGCCGCTGATGACGATGGCTCGGGGCTTGCGGCAGCCTCCTATTTGCCCTTCCTCACCAGGTCGACGAGATACGAGGCGGTGTCGAGCATGCCCTGCTGGCTGCCGCCCTGTTCGGCGCTCACCGTGTAGCGGCCCTGGACCGCCATGGCCGGCGTGCCGTCGATCTTGTAGTCCTTCGTGATCTGCACCGCGCGACGCGTGCGCGTCTGCACGCCGAAGGATTTCATCGTGTCGAAGAATTTCTTCGGCTCGATACCGTTCTTCTTCAGCCACTCCGTCATCGCCGGTTCGCTGTCGGTGCGCAGGTGATCGCGGTGGATGGCCTCGAAGAACGGGCGGTGCACCTTGTCGAGGACGCCGAGCGCCTCGAAGGTGTAGTAGATGGCCGCGTCGTGGCCCCAGCGCTCGTTGAACACGGCGGGCACGCGGCGGAACTGCGTGTCCGGCGGCAGCTTCTTGAGCCAGGTTTCAATGAAGGGCTCGAGGTTGTAGCAGTGCGGGCAGCCGTACCAGAAGAACTCGATGACCTCGACCTTCTTGCCCTGCGTTTCGACCGGCTGTGGCGGCTTCAGCTCGGTGTACTGCGGCTTGCCTTGCGCGAGCGCCGTGAAAGGCAGGGCGATGAGCGTTGCGGCGATCAGCGAAAAAAGACGTTTCATGCCTATTGCGGCTCCTTGATCTTGACCAGGCTCGCTTCGATTCCGCTCTGCGCCAGCGCCTGGCGCACGCGGTTCAGCTCGTCCACCTTCGTATAAGGTCCCAGCCGGACGCGGTACCAGGTGCCCTTGTCGGGCAGGTTCGCCGGCTCCACGCTCGATTCGAATCCCAGGATGGCGAGCCGCGCCTTCTGGTTGTCCGCTTCGGCGGGGTTCTGGAACGAGCCTGCCTGGATGAAATAAACGTCCTTCGAGCTTTCCTGTTGACTGCGGGCGAGGCGCGAGCGTTCCTTGAGCTCCTTCTCCGTCACCGGCTCTTCCTGCCCCGGCAGGATCTTGTAGAAGTCGAACTTCGGTTTCTCGCCGCTCGGCGCGGGCACGCTGGCGCCCTGCGGCAGGCCGGCGATCGCAGGCGGCTTGCCGCCCGGATGATCCTTGTCCGACTTGGTCGGCTTCGCCGTCAGGAAGGGCATCGGCGCCTTGTTCAGGTAGAAGGCAATGCCCAGAGCGACCGCAAGGCCGAGCACCACGCCGACGAACATGCCTAACAGGAAGCCGCCTTCCGAGTGCCGGCGCGGTGCGGGTGCAGACCTTGCCATCTACATCTTCTCCGGGGCGCTGACGCCGATCAGCGACAGCCCGTTGGCCAGCGTTTGGCGGACTGCGGCGCACAGAGCGAGGCGCGCCGTGCGCAGCTCCCCGTCCTCGACGAGGATGCGCTCGGCATTATAGTAGCTGTGGAACTGCGCCGCGAGATCGCGCAGGAAGAACGCGACGTCGTGCGGCGCCGCATCCTTCGCGGCGTTGGCGAGCAGCTCCGGGTATTCCTCCAGCCGGCGCACGAGGGCCAGCTCGCGCTCGTTCGTCAGGAGATCGAGGCGCGCGCTCGCGAGCCGCGCGACGTCGCCGCCCCACTGGGCAAACACGCTGCAGACCCGCGCGTGCGCATACTGCACGTAATACACCGGGTTCTCGTCGCTCTTCTGGCGCGCGAGGTCGACATCGAAAACGAATTCCGAGTCGGCCTTGCGCGAGACGAGGAAGAAGCGCACCGCATCGCGCCCCACCCAATCGATCAGATCACGCACGGTCACGTACGAACCGGCGCGCTTCGAGATCTTCACTTCCTCGCCGCCGCGCACGACTTTCACCAGGCTGTGCAGCACGTAGTCGGGATAGCCGCGCGGGATGCCGAGGTTCACCGCCTGCAGGCCGGCGCGCACGCGCGTGACGGTGCTGTGGTGATCGGTTCCTTGCACGTTGACGACACGCTTGAAGCCGCGCTGCCACTTGGTGACGTGATAGGCGACATCGGGCACGAAGTAGGTGTAGGTGCCATCTGACTTGCGCACCACCCGATCCTTGTCGTCGCCGTAGTCGGTGGTGCGCAGCCACAGCGCGCCGTCCTTTTCGTACGTCTTGCCGTTGACGGCGAACGCCTTCACGACGGCATCGACCTTGCCGTCGGCGTAGAGGCTCGACTCGAGGTAGTACACGTCGAAGCGCACGCCGAAGGCCTGCAGGTCGGCATCCTGCTCGGCTCGCAGGTAGCGCACGGCGTGGCGACGCACCGCCTCGATATCGTTGAGATCGCCGCCTTGCGAGACGTATTCGCGCGCGATGTCCTCGATGTATTCGCCGGCGTAGCCCTCCTGCGGCCACGCCGTATCGCCCGGGCGCACACCCTTGCCACGCGCCTGCACCGACCAGGCGAGCTTGTCGATCTGCGCGCCGGCATCGTTGTAGTAGAACTCGCGCGTCACCTTGTGGCCCTGGGCCTCGAGGAGCGCGGCGACCGCATCGCCGAGCGCCGCCTGGCGTCCATGGCCGACATGCAGCGGTCCGGTCGGATTGGCGGACACGAACTCCACCTGCACGGGCTCGCCCTTGCCGCTCGAGCTGCGGCCGTACGCATGCCCCTGCTCGAGGATGCGCTGGATCACGGAGGCGCGCGCCTCTGCCCTGAGGCGGAAGTTGATGAAGCCTGGACCGGCGATCTCCGGCGGCTCGAAGCCATCGCCGGCGACCGCCTGCGCGATCTCTGTCGCCAGCTCACGTGGGTTGCGCTTCAGCGCTTTCGCAAGCTGCAAGGCGATGTTCGAGGAGAAATCACCATGGCCGGCCTGCTTTGGGCGCTCGAGAACGATCACGGCGTCCGCGTGCGAGGGCGCCACCTTGGCGAGCGCCCCGCGCAGGGCTTTCTCGATCGACGTCTTGCTGTCCGCGGCCATCAATCGAATTCGATGGGGTCGACGTCGAGGTGCCAGCGCACGTCGCGCGGCGCGCTCTCGAACAGCATCTGCGCGAGCGCGGCAAGATGCGCCTGCAGCGCGGCGCGCGAGGCCGACTGCATGACGAGCTGAGCCCTTTCGAAGCCGGCCCGGCGGGTCAGGACGTGCGGGACCGGGTCGAATACGCGCACGGCCTCCGGCGCTACGACCAGGCTGCGCGCCTGCTCCAGGAAAGACAGGGCTTGCGCGAGGGCGGAAGCTTCGGCACGCAGAGCGGCTTCGAAGACGTACGGCGGAAAGCCGGCGCTGCGCCGCTCCGCCAGTTGCGCTTCGGCGAAGCCGGCGAAATCGTGGCGTTCCAGCGCGCCAAAGAGCGGATGGTCCGGGTAGCGGGTCTGCACCATCACTTCGCCGGGCTCGCTGCGGCGGCCGGCGCGGCCGGCGACTTGGGAAAGCACGGCGAAAAGGCGCTCCGGCGCGCGGTAGTCGGTGGAGAGGAGCGCGCTGTCGGCGTTGAGCACCGCGACGAACGTGAGCTGCGGAAAATCATGTCCCTTGGCAAGGAGCTGCGTACCCACAAGGATATCGGCTTCGCCGCGCCGGATCGCTTCCAGCGTACGTCCGAGCTCCGCACGCCGGCGGGCGCTGTCGCGATCGATGCGGACGATACGCGCACCCGGAAAGCGGCTGGCTAGCGTTTCCTCCACCCGCTGGGTGCCGCGGCCCATGGCCTTCAGATCGACGTTCCCGCACGTGGGGCAGGCGCGCGGCACCGCTTCCTGCGCACCGCAGTGATGACAGCGCAGGCGTTGATCCACACTATGAACCACGAGCTTTCCCGTGCAGCGCGCGCAGCCGGCGTACCAGCCGCAGGCTTCGCAGCCCAGCACGGGCGCGTAACCTCGGCGGTTGATGAAGACGAGGCTTTGCTCGCCCCTCGCCAGGCGCCGTTCGATCGCCTGCACTACCGGCAGGGCGAGGCCCTGCTCCACGGCTTGCGAGCGCAAATCGATGGTCCTCACGGTAGGCAGGCGGGCGCCGGGCACAGCGCGCTCGCTTAGCTCGATGCGCTCGTAGCGCCCCTGTCGGAAGTTGTACCAGGTCTCCAAGGAAGGCGTGGCGGAGCCCAGGACGATCGGACATCCGGTCAGCTTGGCGCGGTACACGGCGGCGTCGCGCGCGGAATAACGCAGCCCTTCCTGCTGCTTGAAGGAAGCGTCGTGCTCCTCATCGACAACGATCAGCCCGAGCTTTCGCAAGGGCGCCAGCAGCGCGAGTCGCGTGCCCAGGACGATGCCGGCAGCCCCGCGTGCCGCCTCGAGCCAGGCCGACGTACGCGCGATGTCCTGCAAGCCGCTGTGCATGACCGCGAGGCGGGTCTCGGGAAACGCTTCGCGAAACCGTGCTTCGAGTTGCGGCGTCAGGCTGATCTCCGGAACCAGCACCAGAACCTGCCCGCCGGCCTCGAGGACGCGGGCGATGAGGTGCAGGTACACCTCGGTTTTGCCGCTTCCCGTCACGCCATGCAGGAGGACCGGGGCAAAGCCGCCGAATTTCAGCGCGATGCGAGCGACGGCCTGCGATTGCGCCGTAGTCAGCTCATGTACGGCGACGAATCGCGCGCTGGCGATCGCTTCGCCTTCGGCCTGCGACGCTTTTCGTGGCAACGGCTTGACGGAGCGCAGGCGCGGCGGCAGCGCTGAAATCATCGTCTCGCCGAGCGGGCGCTGGTAATACGAAGAGAGGAAACGCATCAACTCGAGCCAGTCCAAAGGCAGTGGCGGCGCATCCGATCGCACATCGACGATCGACTTCAACCGATCCGAAGCAAGATCACTCGCCACGTCGGCATCGACGACCACACCAGTCTGCTGGCGACGACCGAGCTGCACGGTGATGCGATCGCCGCGACGGGGCGCCGTGCCTTCCGGGATCGCATAGTCGAAGAGCCTCGGCAGGGGCACATCCAGGGCCACTCGGACGCACGAATTTCCCCGCTCGGGCAAGGACTTAGATTTTGTGGATAATTCTGTGGGTAAGCGCTTCACACCGGCGTCATATGGGCTGCGGCCCGCAGTTTCGCATAGCAGGGATGCCGCCTCTGCCCGATTTTCCTACTGCGCATCAATGGCTTACGCCGCTGTAGCTAGGCAGCGACGAAGCCTGGCCAAGGGCCCGGGCAAACCAACAACTTTGTGCATAAGTCAAGGGTGGGCGAGCGGTTTCGCCCTGGACCTGCTGTAAGCGCGCACTTCGTCTACCAATGCCGCCACGCACTCCGGAGAGGTTTGCGGAACGATGCCATGCCCCAGATTGAAGATATGCCCGGGCTCGGAACCGAAGCTGTCCAGCACGCGGCGCGCGGCTTCGCGAACGGACTTTTCGGGCGCGAGTAAAGCGAGCGGGTCGAGATTGCCCTGGAGCGCGACCCGCCCGGCCGCGAGCTTGCGCGCCGCTCGCGCATCGGTCGTCCAGTCCAGCCCGACCGCGTGCGCGCCGCTCTCCATGAGCTGCGCGAGCCACGGGTTGCCGCCTTTCGTGAAGACGATGGTCGGAACATCGAGCTCGGCCACGACAGCGCGAATATGAGCGAGCGAGAAGGGTTCGTAGTCCTCGTAGGCGAGAACACCCCCCCACGTGTCGAAGATCATTGCCACCTGCGCTCCCGCTTCGACCTGCGCCTTCAGATACTCCGTCACCGCGCGCGCGTTGACCTGCAGGATGCGCTGCAGAAGGTCGGGACGCGAGTGACGCATCAGCTTGACGTTGCGCCAGTCGTCGCTGCCCGAACCCTCGATCATGTAGCAGGCAAGCGTGTAGGGACTGCCGGAGAAGCCAATGAGCGGCACGCGATCCGCGAGATCGTGACGAATCTGGCGGACCGCATCGAGCACGTAACGCAGCTCGGCTGTTGGGTCCGGCGCCGCTAACGCGGCGATGGCCGATTCATCGCGCAGCGGTCGCTGGAAGCGCGGGCCTTCACCCTCGGCGAAATACAAACCCAGTCCCATCGCATCCGGCACCGTCAGGATGTCGGAAAAGAGGATCGCTGCGTCGAGCGGGAAGCGCTCGAGCGGCTGCAGCGTGACTTCGGTGGCGAGCGCCGGCGTCTTCGCGAGGGCGAGGAAGCTTCCGGCGCGTGCCCGTGTGGCGTTGTATTCGGGCAGATAGCGCCCGGCCTGGCGCATGAGCCAGATCGGGGTGTACTCGGTCGGCTGCCGGGCAAGCGCGCGCAGCAAAGTGTCGTTCCTGAGCCCGTTCTTCAAAACAGCCGTTCCGTGATGTAGCGCCACTCCGCCGCGCTGACCGGCGTGATGGAAAGGCGGTTTCCAGGGCGCAACAAGACCATCTTCGCCAGCGGCTTGTGCTCGCGCAACTCGGCGAGCGGCACCAGCCGGGTCTTCTTTACCGCCCGCACGTCGACATTGAACCAGCGCGGCGCTGCCCGCTTCGCGGCGGGGTCGTAGTAATCGCTTTTCCGATCGAACTGGGTCTCATCCGGATAAGCGGCGCAAGCGACTTCGGCCAGGCCGGCAATGCCCGGCTGCGGGCAACTCGAATGGTAGAAGAGCACGCCATCGCCGATGCGCATCCCATCGCGCATGAAGTTGCGCGCCTGGTAGTTGCGCACGCCGCTCCAGGGCGTCTTGCGCCCGGGCGCGGCGAGCACGTCATCAATCGAGCACTCATCGGGCTCGCTTTTCATCAGCCAATAATTCATTTTCTTCTTCGAGGGACGGCGTCCCCCGCTTGTGCCGGTGGGCTCGGCTCCCGAACCCTGGCTAAACAGGGTGGTCGCTTTCCGGTCACATCAGGTTCGTCCGGCACGCGCCGCGGCGATTACCGCGGGCGGGGACGATCACAACAGTGACACTAGGGCCGCAACCGAAGGAAGCTATCGGTTCGGAAAAATTGAGCCCGGTCGTGCACAGCAGGGAACAGAATCTTTTTAGAACAACTTTTCCTGTTTTGCAATCGCTTCCTCGAGCCGCGATTCGATGGCGGACAGTCGTCGTTTGGCCTGCCCGACATCGAAGCCCGCGCCGAGCTTGACACTCAGCAATTCGTGCGCCACGTTGAGCGCCGCCATCACCGCGATGCGCTCCGCGCCCATCACCTTCCCGGCGCGTCGAATCTCGTTCATCTTGCCGTCGAGATACGCCACCGCCTGCATCAGCGCTTCGCGCTCGTTTTCTTCGCAAGCGACGCGGTAAGTGCGCCCGAGCAATTGCACTTCGACGGTTTTGCCGGCCTCAGCCATGGGATTCGGCCATCAGCCGGGCAGACGATTAAGCAGCCCTTCGAGCCGGGATTTCGCGCCGTCGATTTTTTCGTTCAGGCGCTTGGCGTCGTTCTGAGCCGCGGCGAGCTGCTGGCGAAGGTCGCTGTTTTCCGCGCGCAGCCGTTCACAGAGCTCAACGAACTGCTCGACCTTCGCTTCGAGGGAATTGAACTCTGCCTCCACGGGCCGGACTATGTTGCAAATTGCAAGTTGCGTCAAGCAGTAACGAGGGCTTTTGCATGTACTTCATGACCTTGCGCGCCGCTTACGCATTAACATAGCGGTCGCTGCCAGGTGCTCGGGAATGAGGTGCCCATTCGTGGAAAGCCTCGACTGCCCCCGCAACGGTAAGCGAGAGAAGCCATTCGGCAATGCCACTGCGCAGCATCAGCGCGCGGGAAGGCGGATGGTGCAGCTCGCGAGTCCGGAGACCGGCCTGCAGCCTTCTCAACCATTTTTGGGCGTCGGGGAAGACGCCAGGAAGGTTCTGCATGCTTCGCGTCATTACCGCCCTCGCCGCAGCCGCGGTGATCGGCGTCTGCTCGGCCCAAGACGATGCCGTCGTCATCACCGCAACACGCTTTCCCGATTCGCGGCGCGATCTTCCCGTCGGCGTGACCTTGATCAGCGCGGACGACATTCGAAAGAGCGCCTCCTCAAATCTCGGCGACATCCTCGCGCAATACGGATTGATGCAGATCCGCGATCTCGCCGGCACGCAGAACCCACAGCTCGACCTGCGCGGATTCGGCATCACCGGCGACCAGAACACGCTCGTCATGCTCGACGGCCTGCGCCTCACGGAGAGCGATCTGGAGTCCGCGCAGCTCTCGGCGATTCCCCTGGACGCCATCGAGCGCATCGAGGTCGTACGCGGTGGCGGCGCCGTCTTGTACGGCGCCGGCGCGAGCGGGGGAACGATCAATATCATCACGCGGCCCGGTCGCGCCGGCGAAGCCAAGGCGCACGCTTTGCTCCGTGGCGGCGGTTTCGGGACGGAGGAAGCACGAGCCGGCCTTGCTCGCCAGGGTCAGGTGCTCGGCGGCGGCCTCGACGCTTCCTACGAAGACACCGAGGGGTATCGCCGCAACAGCCGCTACCGTCAGCGCAACGCGGCGGCACGCCTCGAGGCGAATTTCGCCGCTACGCGCGCCTACTTGAGGCTCGGCGTCGATGAGCAGCGCGCCCGGCTGCCCGGCGCGCTCACCGAAGCGCAGATTCGGGAAGATCCTCGGCAGACGAAGACGCCGGACGACTGGCGCGAGCGCGACGGCGCGCATCTCGTCGCGGGCGGCTCGCGTGCCATCGGCTCGCACCTGCTGTCGGCCGATCTCGGCTATCGGCAACGCAACACGAAAGCATTCTTTGCGGCTTTCGGCGGCTTCTTTACGGATACCAATGCCGACCTGTGGAGCTTTGCGCCGCGCGCGAAGCTCGCATTGCCGGCGTGGGGCCGCAGCCACGAACTGGTCGTCGGTGCCGACTTCGACCAATGGGACTATCAGACGCTGAGTGCCTCCAGCCCGGGCACGAGCGCCGCGCCTTTTTCCCGCCGCAGGGGCGAGCAGTCCGACGCGGCGCTCTACGCGCAGGCGAACGTGTGGATTGCGTCGCGCACGCGCTTGCTCCTTGGGGCGCGGACGCAACGCGTCGCGCAACGCCTCACGGAAGAAGTCTTCCCCGCTGACGAGCGCACGCAAACGCACCGGCTCGAGGCCTATGAAGCAGCGGTGCGCCAAGCCTTCACCCGCGGCTGGTCGGGCTATGCGAAGTACGGAACGAGCTTCCGCCTGGCCAATTTCGACGAAAACGCCTGCTTCTTCCCGCCTTGTGCGGCCCGGCTGCTGGAGCCGCAAACGGCGCTCGGTTCGGAGGTGGGCGTCGAATTCGAAAGCCGCACGCTCCTCGTGCGCGGCAGCCTGCACCAGCTCGACCTGGAGAACGAGATCTACTTCAGTCCGCTGGTCTTCGCCAACGTGAACCTGTCGCCCACGCGTCGCCGCGGTGCCGAGCTGGAAGCGACGTGGCGGGCGGGGCCCACGCTCGACCTCCGTGCCGCAGCGGCTTTGCAGCAGGCGCGTTTCCGTTCGGGCGTCTATGGCGGGGTGGATGTGAGCGGCAAGACCGTGCCGCTCGTGCCTGAAGCGCTCCTCACGGCGGGCGCGTCATGGCGATTTGCGTCGCGCAGCCGCTTCAACGCCAACCTACGGCACGTCGGCAAGCAGCGCTTCGATAACGACCAGGCAAATACCTTCGCGCGCCAGCAGCCGGAATACACGCTGGCCGACGTCAAGCTCGAGCACCGCCTCGCGCCTCGCTGGGAGCTCGCCCTGGAAGTGCGCAACCTCTTCGACCGCCGTTATTTCAGCTATGGCGCGGTGACAGGGACGGATACCTACAGCGCGCTGCCGGCAGCCGGGCGCGCGGCCTACGCCTCGCTGGCCTGGCGCCTCGATTAAGGTACCCTCGCGGGATGGTGAGGGATGCCGTCCCGCTGGGGGAATGCGCGCGGGCACTCGTCGTGAAGCTGCGCCATCACGGCGACGTGCTGCTCGCCTCGCCCGTATTGCACGTCCTCAAGTCGCATGCGCCGAGCATGGAAATCGACGCGCTCGTCTACGACGACACGGCGGCCATGCTGGAAGGGCATCCGGCGTTGACGCGGCTGCATGTCGTGGGCAGGAAGTGGCGCGAGCTGGCAGCCGGCAGGCTCGGCAAGGAATGGGCGCTCCTAAGGACCTTGCGTTCGCGGCGCTATGACTTGCTCGTCCATCTTACCGAGCATCCACGCGGCGCCTGGCTTTCGCGCCTCCTCGGCGTGCGCCATGCCGTTGCGCCGATAGTGGTTGGACGCGGACGGTGGTGGCAGAAGAGCTTTACCCACCTGTATCCCATGATCCGCAACCGCCATCAGGTCGAGGTCAATCTCGATGCCCTGCGGCGAATCGGAATACAGCCCTCGTTGCAAGAGCGCAAACTGGAGTTCGTGCCGGGCGCCGATGCCGAGCAAAAGGTCGCGGCGCTCGATCTGCCGGCGTCGTTCGTGCACATGCATCCCGCCTCGCGATGGCGGTTCAAATGCTGGCCGGTCGAGCGTAATGCGCAGCTCGTCGATCGCCTGGCGCTGGAAGGCCACGCGGTCGTCATGACTTCCGCGCCGGATGAGACCGCGTTCATCGATGAAATCATCGCTCGAACGACCAGCAAGCCCGTGAACCTTGCCGGCAAGCTTTCCTTGAAAGAACTCGGCGCCCTCACTGCGCGCGCGCGGCTCTTTATCGGCGTGGACTCGATGCCGATGCATCTCGCGGCGGCCATGGGGACGCCAACCGTCGCCTTGTTCGGCCCCAGCAGCGAGAACGAATGGGCACCGTGGAGCGTCGAGCAGCGCATCGTCACGAGCACGCATTCGTGCCGGCCTTGCCGCGTTGACGGCTGCGGCGGCAGCAAGATTAGCGAGTGCCTGACCTTCCTTCCGATCGACGCGGTGCACGCGGCAGCGCGCGAGCTTCTTACGCCGCCGGCATGACGCTTCGGCTAGCGATCGTGCGCCAGCGCTACAACCCGTTTGGCGGCGCGGAACGGTTCATTGCTCGTGCCATGCCGGCGCTCGAGCGCGCCGGGGCGCAAGTGACCCTGATCGCGCGGCGCGCGGAGGGTTGGGGTGCCCGCCGCATCCTGCGCGTCGATCCGTTCTACCTCGGCAAGCTGTGGCGCGACTGGTCATTTGCGCGCGCCGCCCGCGCGGCGTGGCGGCGGGAAGGCTTCGATCTCGTGCAGTCGCACGAGCGCATTGCCGGCTGCGATGTCTATCGCGCCGGCGATGGCGTGCATCGCCGCTGGCTCGAGCTCAGGTCGCGCACGGCTCGCTCGTTCGAGCGCCTCGGCATCGCTCTGAGCCCGTACCACCGTTACGTGTGCCGCACCGAGCGGCGCATGTTCGAGCACCCGCGGCTGCGCGCCGTGATCTGCAACTCGCGCATGGTGAGCGAGGAAATCCGGCGTGCTTTCCGCATTGCGCCGGAGAAGCTGCACGTCGTGTATAGCGGGGTCGATCTCGAGTACTTTCATCCCAGGCAACGCGAGGCGCTGCGTGGCGCTGCCCGCGCCGATCTCGGTTGCCAGCCGCGCGACATCCTGTTTCTCTTCGTCGGTTCCGGTTTCGCGCGCAAAGGCCTTGCCAGCGCCATCGCGGCGCTCCAGCTCGTGGCGCATCCCTCGTTTCGCCTCGCCGTGGTCGGAAAGGACCGCGAGCAGTCGCGTTTCGCGGCCCAGGCGGGCTCGCTTGGCGAGCGCGTGCGCTTCCTCGGCGGGCGCGAAGATGTGCGGCCGCTGTACGCGGCCGCCGACTGCTTTATCCTTCCGAGCCGCTACGATCCGTTCCCCAACACCGCGCTCGAAGCGCTCGCCATGGGCCTGCCGGCGATCGTGAGCTCGCATTGCGGCGCGGCCGAAGTCATCGATCGCGGCGTCAACGGCTGGATCTGCGAGCCCGACGATGCGGCCGGCATCGCCCGACTGATGAAAGAGGCGGACGAGGCGATTCGCATCGACCCCATGACTGAGGCGGCGCGCGCAACGGCAGAGCGTTACGGGCTCGACCAGATGGCGGGGCGGCTGGCCGAGCTCTACGCGCGGTTGGGGCAGGCAGCGTGAATCCGCAGAGCTCGCGCCAGCTTTATGGACGACTGTTGTCGTACGTGCGGCCTTACGCGAAGGCGTTCGCCGTTGCGGTGCTCGGCATGGTCGCTGCCGCGGCGACGGAACCGCTTTTCCCCGCCCTCATCAAGCCGCTGCTCGATGCCGGGTTCGGCGCGAAGGTGCAGACGGTGCCGCCGATCCTGTTCGCCGCGGCAATCGTCGGCATTTTTTTCGTGCGCGGTATTCTGACCTTCACCTCCTCGTATCTCATGAATTGGGTTTCGAGCCGCGTGGTGCTCGACTTGCGCATCGCGATGTTCGACCGGTTGCTGCGGCTGCCGACGCGCTTCTACGACGATCACACCTCCGGCGCGCTGCTCTCGAAGGTGTCGTACGACGTGGCCAACGTCAGCGGGGCAGCGACCAACGTCCTGACCGTGCTGCTGCGCGACTCGATCGCCGTCCTCGGCTTGCTCGCCTGGCTCTTCTACCTCAACTGGAAGCTCACCCTGATCACGCTGGTGATCGCACCGCCGATCGGCTTCACGGTGAGGGCGATTGCCGGCCGGCTGCGCCAGATGGCGCGCGGCGCGCAGCGCACGATGGGAGACATGACGCAGGTCCTGCAGGAGACGATCGAATGCCAGAAGGTCGTCAAGGTGTTCGGTGGCGAGGCCTACGAGGCGAAGCGATTCCTGAAGAGCGCGCAAACCCTGCGCGGCTTCCTGATGCGCGAGCAGATCGCCGCGGCGCTCACGACGCCGATCACGCATGTGCTCGCAGCCACCGCTGTCGCCGTGATCGTCTATATCGCCATGCAGGATACGGTCGGCACACGGGCGACCGTCGGCGAATTCGCCTCGTTCATGACGGCGATGATGATGCTGCTTGCGCCGATCAAGCACCTGACGGAGCTCAATCCGCACATCCAGCGCGGCCTGGCAGCCGCCGAGAGCGTGTTCGGCCTGATCGACACCCCGGCGGAAGAAGACCACGGCAGGACTTCGCTCGGCCGGGCGACCGGCGAAGTCGCTTTCGAGGGCGTGCGCTTTACCTACCCGACGCGTGACGAACCGGCTTTGGCGGGCATCGACTTGCGCATCCGACCCGGTGAAACGCTGGCGCTTGCCGGCCCTTCGGGTGGCGGCAAGACCACCCTCGTCAACCTGTTGCCGCGGTTCTACTCGCCGAGCGCCGGGCGCATTCTGCTCGACGGGCATGACCTACAGTCGCTCACGCTCGAAAGCCTGCGCGCGAACATCGCGCTGGTCAGCCAGGAAGTGGTGCTGTTCAACGATTCCGTCTACGCCAACATCGCTTATGGGCACATGGCCGGCGCGGCGGAAAAAGATGTCCTCGCCGCAGCCGAGGCGGCGCATGCAATGAGTTTCATCCGGGAGATGCCGCAGGGCATCCAGACGCTGATCGGCGAGAACGGCCTGCGGCTTTCCGGCGGTCAGCGCCAACGCCTGGCGATCGCGCGAGCGCTGCTGAAGAACGCGCCGCTGCTGATCCTCGACGAAGCGACGTCCGCGCTCGATTCGGAATCCGAACGCCAGGTCCAGGCCGCCCTCGATGCGTTGATGCGCGGCCGCACGACCATCGTGATCGCCCACCGCCTGTCGACCATCGAGCGCGCCGATCGCATCGCGGTGCTGGACCGCGGCCGCATCGTCGAGCTGGGCACGCATGCCGAGCTGCTCGCCAAGGAGGGCATCTATGCCCGTCTCTACCGCATCCAGTACGCCGCCGAGCGCGCGGCGGCATGAGCGAAGCGTTGGCGATCGTTCATACCGAGTCTTCGCTCGGCTGGGGCGGGCAGGAGTTGCGCATCCTGTCCGAATCGCGCGGGCTTGCGCGCCGCGGGCACCAGCTGACCTTGCTTTGCCCGCCGGAGGGCCGCCTGTATGCGGAGGCGCCGGCGTGGGACCTCAGGGTGGTCGCCATGCCGATTGCGCGCAAGACGGTTGCTGGCCTGCTCGCGCTCCGGCGCTGGTTCGGCCAGAACCGCTGCCACGTCGTCAGTACCCACAGCTCCACCGATTCCTGGCTGAGCGCGCTTGCGCTCGCGAGCCTGCGTGATCCTGTGCCGATGGTACGCACGCGGCATATTTCGGCGCCGGTGCCGCGCAATGCGCTCAGTCGCTGGCTTTATCGTCGCCCGGCAAGAATCGTAACCACCGGAGACGCGCTGCGCCGTGACCTCATCGAGCGCTTGGCGCTGGAAGCGGCAAAAGTGCAGTCGGTGCCGACCGGCGTCGACCCCGAGCGCTATCGCCCGGGCGACCGGCGCGCGGCGCGCGCCGCGCTTGGCTTGCCGCTCGATGCGCCGATCATTGGCATCGTGGCCACATTGCGCAGCTGGAAGGGGCATCGCGACCTGGTGGAGGCGCTTGCCGGTATGGCGAGCGGCGCTCTTCTTGTCATCGTCGGGGATGGGCCCCAGCGCGGCGCGCTCGAATCACAAATCCATGGGCTCGGGCTGCAGGAGCGAGTGCGCCTTGCGGGTAATCAGCGCGACGTCGTGCCCTGGCTCCAGGCGTTCGATGTATTCGCGCTGCCCTCTTACGCGAACGAAGGCGTGCCGCAGGCACTGCTGCAAGCGATGCTCACGGGCCTGCCTTGCGTCACGACGGATATCGGCAGCATCGGCGAGCTGGCGGCGAACGAGGCCACGGCATTGGTGGTGCCGCCGCGAGATCCCGCCAGGCTGCGCGCCGCGCTCGAGCGGGTGCTTGGCGATCAGGCACTACGGCAGCGCCTTGGCGAAGCAGCGCGGACTCATTGCGCGACCAGCATGTCCGAGGCGCGCATGCTCGACCGCATGGAAGCGCTCTACCGCGAAGTGACTTCGATCGATCAGTCTTCGCCGCGGTCTTGACGGGAACCGGCGCCAGCTCGGGCTCTGGCTCGCGCGAGTCGATCGGCGATAATCGCGCATGCTGCTGGTCACTGGTGGCGCCGGCTTCATCGAGGCGCGGGCGCTTCGCGATGCGGAGGTTTTTCCGTGAGAATCCTGCTGACCGGCCGCAACGGCCAAGTCGGCTTCGAGCTGCAGGATAGCCTCCGCTTCCTCGGCACGGTCGTGGCAACCGACCGTGCGAGCCTCGATTTCTGTGACGGCGATGCCCTTCGCCGCGTTGTACGGCAGACGAAGCCGGACATCATCGTGAACGCGGTTGCCTACACAGCAGTGGCGTTGAGTGTCTTGAGGAGCCGCAGTTCTTGGAGGTGGAGCGCGCCGGGGCTACTTCTTCCCCAGCTCGAAGGTGACCTTGCTCGGAGCGCCAGCCTTGACCTCCACCTCCTGGGTCATCTTCCCCAGGGTCTCGTGCCACACCTCGACCTTGTGCTTGCCGGGTGGGACGTTGTCCAGCTTGAAAGCGCCGCTGGCGTCGCTCACTGCGTAG
>DATDCR010000162.1:0-10121 GCA_036524215.1 Burkholderiales bacterium | reverse complement strand
CGACCTCAGCGGCTTGACGCGGTACTTGGCGATCGGCGTCAGATTCGCAGGCGGCTGCCTGCCTCCGCCGGCGCCTATCAGCGCCTTGCACTTCTCACAGACTGCCATCGCCGATGCTGGATTCATTGCGTCCCTGGGACCGTAATTAGTGGTGGAGGCGGCGGGAATCGAACCCGCGTCCGTAAGCCCTACACAGTCAGGACTACATGCTTAGCCTGGTTCTTTGATGCCTTCGCCTCGCGCACGCCAACCGGCAGGCTGACGCTCGGCTAGCCGCTTCGACGGATCCCCCGGGCCAAGCGGCCAGACCCGGAAGAGAGGCTGATGTGAATGACGCTGCACCGGTGAAACCAGCTCGGCTTGCGCCTTGCCTACCCGGCCTAGCCCATCAGCAAGCTAGTGCAGCGTCCAGCAGGTATTAGGCTGCTAGAGCGAAACGCTCGTCGTTGGCGTTTGTGTGTTTCCAGATGGATTTACGAGGTCCTCTGGTCCTCGGCATGCCCTGCGCTGCTTCGCGACCCACGTCGAAACCAGGTCGCCCCCATGAACTTCAATATGGTGATCGGTCCCGATTCTATCAAGACCACCCCTTTAGAACCAATTTTCCGATCATGGTTCCCGACTCGAGCTTGGCGTGCGCGGCGCGCAGGTTCGACGCGTTGATCGGCGAGAGGGTTTCCTTCAGCGTGCCGCGCAGCTTGCCGCTGTCGAGCCAGTCGGCGACCTGGTTGAGGAGCCTGTGCTGCTCGATCATGTCCGGCGTCTGGAAGCGCGGACGCGTGAACATGAGCTCGAAGCAGATGGCGGCGCTCTTCGCGCGCACCGCGTCGACGTTGAGGGGATTCTTGTTGCTGACGATCAGCACCACCGCGCCCTGCGGGGCAATGAGATCGCCGATCGTCGCCCAGTGCTCGTCGACCTCGCTGAAGTTGGCGATGTAATCGACGTGCTTGAAGCCCGCCGCTTCGATCTGCGGCCGCATCGGCTGGCGATGGTTGACGACGTGGTCGGCGCCGAGCTCCTTGCACCAGGCGATCGAGGCGCTGCGCGAAGCGGTGGCGATGACCTTGAGGCCGGCGTGCTTGGCGAGCTGGATGCCGATCGAGCCGACGCCGCCGGCGCCGCCGATGATGAGGATCGAGCGCCCGCTTTGCACCTTCAGGCGATCGAAGAACGCCTCCCACGCCGTGATCGCGGTGAGCGGGATGGCGGCGGCTTGCGCGAAATCGAGCGACTTTGGCTTGCGGCCGACGATGCGCTCATCGACGAGGTGGAATTCGCTGTCGCAGCCCGGACGCGTCGCGTCGCCGGCGTAGTAGACCTGGTCGCCCGGCTTGAAGAGCGTCGCCTGCGGGCCTACGGCCTCGACCGTGCCGGCCGCATCCCAGCCCAGGACGCGGGGTTTCTCGTCCTTCTTGGCTGGATCCATCCGTCGCTTGGTGTCGACGGGATTGACCGAGACCGCTTCCACCTTGACGAGCAGGTCGCGCGCCGCCGGCGCCGGCCGCGGCAATTCCATGTCGATGAGCGAAGCGAGGTCGCGCGTGGTGTGGACGACAGCTTTCATAGATGCTCCAGGAGCTCGGAGGGATGAGAGATGATGGCATCGGCGTTCCAGGTGGCCGGGCCCGGGTTCTCCGTGCCGTGGTAGCCGTATTCGACGGCCACGCAGCGCATGCCGGCGGCTCGCGCCGCCTGGATGTCGCGCAGGTCGTCGCCGACGTAGACGCATTCGGCCGGTGCGAGCGAAAGGCGCTCGGCCGCGAGGAGCAGCGGCGCCGGGTGCGGCTTCAGATGCGGTGTCGAATCGCCGCCGACGACGCAAGCCGGCTCGAGGGCCAGGGCCGGCACGAGCCGCGACGTAAAGCGCATCGCCTTGTTGGTGACGATCCCCCACGCGATGGCGCGCCGTCGCAGCTCCTCGAGAAGCGCCTGCATGCCGTCGAAGAGCCGCGTATGCACGCAGATGGCATCGGCGTAATTGCGCAGGAACTCGTCGCGCATGGTCGCGTAATCCGCGTGTTCCGGCGTCATGTCGAAGCCGATGCGCAGCAGCCCGCGGGCGCCCGAAGAGGCATAGGGCCGCACGACCTCCGGCTTGAGCGCCGCAAGGCCGCGCTCGGTGCGCATGCGGTTGACGGCAGCAGCGAGGTCGGGTGCGGTGTCGGCCAGGGTGCCGTCGAAATCGAACAGCGCAGCGCGCGCAGGTCGCCTGCTACTCACGCACGCAGCGGGCGAGGTAGTTGACGTCGCAATCGGCTTCGAGGCGATAGCGCCGGTTGAAGGGGTTGTAGGTCATGCCGATCAGCTCGGTGACGCGCAGTTTCGCATCGCGCGCGAAGCGCGCGAGCTCCGAAGGCTTGATGAAGCGCTCGTAGTCGTGCGTGCCTTGCGGCAGGAGGCGCAGCACATATTCGGCGCCGATCACCGCGAAGAGGTAGGCCTTCGGGTTGCGATTGATGGTCGAGAAGAACACCACGCCGCCCGGACGTACCAGCCGCGCGCAGGCGGCGACGGTGGTGGCGGGCTGCGGGACGTGCTCGAGCAGCTCCATGCAGGTGACAACGTCGAAGGCGCCAGCGTGCCGGTCGGCGAACTGCTCGGCGCTCGCATGCTCGTAGCGCACGTCGGCCTTGCTGCCCAGCAGGTGCAGCTCCGCCACGCGCAGGGATTTTTCGGAAAGGTCGATGCCGGTGACGCGGGCGCCGCGCGCGGCCATCGCCTCGGCGAGGATGCCGCCGCCGCAGCCGACATCCAGCACGTCTTTGCCGGCGAGCTGCGCCCGCTCGTCGATCCAGTCGAGGCGCAGCGGATTGATCTCGTGCAGCGGGCGGAACTCGCCGTTCGGATCCCACCAGCGATGCGCAAGCTGGCTGAATTTGTCGAGCTCGGCCGGATCGGCGTTCACGCGCGGCATTGTCCCAAAAAAAAGCCCCGCCGAAGCGGGGCTTTTTCGTGGCGACGATGGGCTATTGGTTCGAGCCCGAGCCGCTGGAGGACGTGCCGCTCGTGCCGCTGGTGCCGGTGGCGCCAGCGCTGGAGGGCGTGGCGGTCGTGCTCGCCGTGCTTTCGCGGCTGCCGAGGAGCTCGGCCTCGACGCGCCGATCGGGCTGCAGGCACGCGATCAGCTTCGCGTTCTTGTTGGAAGGAGGGCCGAGCTTGTCGCATTCATTGCCGGTAATCGGCTCGCTCTTGCCACGGCCTTCGACTTCCAGCCGGCTGCTGTCCACGCCTTTTTGCGCAAGGTAGTCGGCAACGGCCTGGGCTCGCTTCTCGGACAGTTCCTTGTTGTACTGCTCCGAACCGATGCGGTCCGCGTGTCCGGTCAGCACCACCTTGTCGACGTTGGCGCCTTGCGCACTCTGCGCGAGCTCGTCGAGCTTTTGGCGTCCGGAGGGCCGCAGGTCGGCCTTGTTGAACTCGAAGAGCACGTCGGTATTGAGCGTGATCTTCTCGATCACCACGGGTTCGGGTGCGGGCGCGGGCGCTGCAGCCGCGAGCGGCTCGGGTGCCGGCGCGGGCGCGGGCTCCGGCTGCGCTTGGGCCACCGGAACGGGAGGCACGGAAGCGCGCGGTACCGCGTCGCAGGGTGCGGCGGCCTCAGCCGGCGTCCATTCCGCGCCGGAGCGCCAGCACAGGCCAAAGGGGTTCGTCGCCACCACGCCGGCGCCGGAGCCGACGTAGCCCGGAGACGGCGGCGCCGGGTTGCCGGCCGCGGCCGTTCTCCCGGCAGCGCTGGCCGAGGTCGAGGTACGCCGCTCGTTGATCGCGCGCTCGTTGGTGAGCGTGCTTTGCGCGACCTGCGTGCGCGGCGCGGCGACAGGCGCCGCAGCCGTGCTCTGCCCCGAGCCGGCGGGAGGACAGCCCGCGCTGCCGCTCGGGCCGGCGCCGCTTTGCCAGCAATTGCCGAATGCGTTGGTCACGACGGTGCCGGCGGCGCCGCTGGTGACGTAGGTCTGTGCCGCAGCGCTGCCGGCGAACGCCGCCAAGAGCACTGCCAAGATGCGCTTCTCCATCTTCGTCTCCTTGTGGAAAACCTTGCAATAAAAGCTGCCTCGCCGACCGGATCGGGCGGCATGGTCCACATGGAGGAGCAAACGACGTGCCGAAAAAACGAAAACCCCGCCGAAGCGGGGTTTTCATGGGTACTGCGGACTATTGACGACGGGCTATTACTGCCGGCGCGTGCCGATCACTTCGATCTCGACGCGGCGATCGGGCGAGAGGCACTCGACGAGTTTCTTGTTGCGGCCACTCTCTTTACCCATCTTCTTGCACTTGTCGCCGGTCACCGGCTGCTTCTCGCCTTTGCCTTCCGTGTACACCCGGTTCGCCTCGATGCCCTTGGAGACGAGGTAGGCCTTCACGGACTCCGCGCGGCGCACGGAGAGTTTCTGGTTGTAGGCGTCGCTGCCGATGCGGTCGGCGTGGCCGATCGCGATCACGACCTCGAGGTTCACGTCGCGGATCTTGCCCGACAGATCGTCGAGCTTCGACTTGCCTTCCGGCTTGATCACCGACTTGTCGAAGTCGAACAGCACGTCGGCGGCGAATGTCACCTTCTCGGCCACCGGCTTCGGCTTCGCCGGAGCAGCTTTTACTTCCTGAGACGGAGCCGGCGCGGGCGCCGGCGCGGGCTTGGGAGCAGGTGCCGGAGCAGGGGTCGGTTCGGGTTTCTGCGTTTCTTGAGTGGCGCATCCCGCGGCGAAAGCGAGCGCAACCGCGGCGAGCCAAGCATTCTTCAACATTTCTTACCCCCTGTTCTTCTCAAAAACCGATTGGTATCAAGGGCCTGCGAGCTGCCCGAGCGCATTCTGCCACAACTGGATGCAGGAGTCCAAGCGTTGGAAGGCTGGATTTTGCAATTTGCCCTCTGAAACCTGCAATTCTCCGCCGACCCAGACGTGCGAGACGTGCTCCCGGCCCGCGACATAGACCAGGTGCGAGAGGACGTCGTAGCAGGGCGAGAGCTCCGGCCCGCGCATGGCCACGGCCGTGAGATCAGCCGCTTTGCCGGCCACGATCGAGCCGGTGATGCTGCCGAGTCCCAGGGCGCAGGCGCCGCCCAGCGTCGCCGCGCGCAGCGCTTCATGCGCCGGCATGGCCTGCGCGTCCCCGGCGACCGCCTTCGCCAGCAAGGCTGCAGAGCGCATCTCCTGGAACACATCGAGGCGGTTATTGCTCGCCGCGCCATCGGTGCCCAAGGCGATGTTTACGCCTGCCGCCGACAAGTGCGCGATCGGCGCGAAGCCGCTCGCCAGCTTCAGGTTCGAAGACGGGCAGTGCGCAACGGAGCAACCGTGGCGTCCGAGCAACAGAATTTCTTCCGGCGTGAGATGTACCGCGTGCACGGCGATCAGGTTTGGCGCGAGAAGGTTGAGCCGCCGCAGGCGCTCCAGAGGGCGCACGCCGTGCTCGGCCAGCGAGCGCTCGACCTCGTGCGCGGTTTCATGCAGGTGAACGTGGACCGGCAAATCGAGCTCGGCGGCGAGCGTCGCGACCTGCCGGAAGCTCGTGTCGGACACGGTGTAAGGCGCGTGCGGAGCGAGGCAGAACGAGGCGAGCGGCTCGTCGCTATAGCGATCGCGCAGCTCGAGTCCCTTGCGCAGGTAATCGGCCGCGTCGGCGGCATAGCGCGACGCAAACTCAACCACGATGATGCCGTGCGCGGAGCGCATGCCAGCCTCGAGCGACGCTTCCAGCGCCGCTTCCGGAAAGAAGTACATGTCGTTGAAGCAGGTGACGCCGCCGCGCAGCATCTCGGCGCACGCCGCGAGCGTGCCGTCGCGGACGAAATCGGGGGAGACGTGGCGCTTCTCCGCCGGCCAGATGTGCTCCTCGAGCCATCGCATGAGCGGCAGGTCGTCCGCCAGGCCGCGCATCAGCGTCATCGCGGCATGCGTGTGCGTGTTGACGAGCCCGGGGATCAGCGCATGGTCGGCGAGCGTCACGCGCTCGTAGTCGGCAAAGCGCGCGCGCGCTTCGGCGACGGCGAGGACTGCTTCGATCTTGCCGTCGCGCACGGCGACGGCCTGGTCGGCGAGCACCGCGCCGGCCGGCTCGACCGGCACGAGCCAGCGCGGCTCGACGAGGAAGCGGTGGTTCGGCTGCTTGGCTATTTCGTGCCCTGGATCTCGACCACGACGCGCCGGTTGGGGGCGAGGCACTCGATCAGCGACTTGCGATCCTTCTGGTCGGGACAGGACTTGATCGGGTTGGTCTTGCCGAAGCCCAGGGTCTCGACTTTGGACTGATCGACGCCCTTCGAGACGAGATAGGCGCGAACCGCTTCGGCCCGCTTCTCCGACAGGCGCTGGTTGTATTGCGCCGAGCCCAGGCGATCCGCGTGGCCATTGACGTTGATGTAGCGGATCTGCCCCGCGCTGTTCAGCTTCGCGATCACCTCGTCGTCGAGCTTCTTCTTGGCGTCGTCGGTGAGTTGTGCCTTGTTGAACGCAAAAAGCTCGGTGGAGGAGAGGTTGACCACGGCCGGCTTCGGCGGCTCGGGCTTTATCGCCGGCGCGCTGGCGCGGCTGGTGATGTCTTGGGTGGGCGCCGGTGCGGGAGCTGGCGCCGGCGCAGGCGCCGGTTTCGGCGCTGGCGCGGCTTCCGGTTTAGCCGCCTCTTGTGTCGCGCAAGCCGCGAGCGCCAGCGCAAGTGAAGCCGTCAGAAACAAGCTTGTGGTTTTCATCCCTCTCTCCCCTCATTTTTTCATCTTTGGACCGAGCGAAATTTAAGCACAGGCGAAGCGTCTCGGACAAGCTGTTTTTAGAGGGAAATCAAGCGCTCGCATGCTAAAATTTCGGCTCCTTTCGCATGGAATCCTTCGCTAAAGAAACCCTCCCGATTTCACTCGAGGAGGAGATGCGCCGCTCGTACCTCGATTACGCGATGAGCGTGATCGTGGGCCGCGCGCTGCCTGACGTGCGCGACGGGCTGAAGCCCGTGCACCGGCGCGTCCTGTTCGCCATGCACGAGGCGAACAACGTCTGGAACCGGCCTTATGTGAAGTGCGCGCGCATCGTCGGCGACGTGCTCGGCAAGTACCATCCGCACGGCGACGCCGCGACGTACGAGGCGCTCGTGCGCATGGCGCAGGATTTCTCGATGCGCTACACGCTGATCGACGGGCAGGGCAACTTCGGCTCGGTCGATGGCGATTCGGCCGCCGCCTATCGCTACACCGAGTGCCGGCTGGAGAAGCTCGCCTCCGAGCTGCTCGCCGACATCGAAAGCGAGACCGTCGACTTCACGCCGAACTACGACGGCAAGGAGCTCGAGCCGGTCGTGCTGCCGACGCGCGTGCCGAACCTGCTCGTCAACGGCTCCTCGGGCATCGCGGTCGGCATGGCGACCAACATCCCGCCGCACAACCTCGGCGAGGTGGTCGACGCGACGCTGTACGTGCTGGAAAACCCGAGCTGCGCCATCGAGGAAGTGATCAAGCGCATGCCGGCGCCGGACTTCCCGACGGCCGGCATCATCTACGGCATCGCCGGCGCGCATGAGGGCTATCGCACCGGCCGCGGACGCGTGGTGATCCGCGCGCGCACGCATTTCGAGGACGTCGGCAAAGGCGACAAGCAGGCGATCATCGTCGACGAGCTGCCGTACCAGGTGAACAAGAAGACGCTGCTCGAGAAGCTCGCCGAGCTCGTCACCGAGAAGCGCCTGGAGGGCATCTCCGACCTGCGCGACGAGTCCGACAAGTCGGGCATGCGCATGGTGATCGAGCTCAAGCGCGGCGAGATCCCGGAGGTGGTGCTCAACAACCTCTACAAGATGACGCAGCTGCAGGACGCCTTCCATATGAACATGGTGGCGCTCGTCGACGGGCAGCCGCGCCTGCTCAACCTGAAGGCGCTGATCGAGGCGTTCATCTCGCACCGCCGCGAGGTCGTTACCCGGCGCACGGTGTTCGAGCTGCGCAAGGCGCGCGAGCGCGGCCATGTGCTGGAAGGCCTCGCCGTAGCGCTGTCGAATGTCGACGAGGTGATCGAGCTGATCAAGAAGGCGCCGACCCCGGCCGAGGCGAAGGCCCGGCTCATGGGTCGCGCCTGGGGCTCCGATCTGGTGCGCGCGCTGATCGGCGACAAGCCGGTCGCGAAGTTCAGGCCCGACGGCCTCGACGGCCAGTTCGGGCTGCAGCCCGATGGCTACCATCTGAGCGACGCGCAGGCGCAGGCGATCCTCGAGCTTCGCCTGCAGCGCCTGACCGGCCTCGAGCAGGACAAGATCCGCGACGAATACCGCGAGGTGATGACGCAGATCGCCGACCTGCTCGACATCCTGGCGAAGCCGACCCGCATCGTGAAGATCATCTCCGACGAGCTGAAGGCGCTGAAGGAGGCTTTCGGCGACCAGCGCAAGAGCGAGATCGTCACCGTCGCCGAGGACATCTCGATCGAGGACCTGATCGCGCCGCAGGACATGGTGGTCACGTTCTCGCACGGCGGCTATGTCAAGTCGCAGCCGCTCACCGAATACAAGGCCCAGCGCCGCGGCGGCCGCGGTCGCATGGCGACGACGATGAAGGAGGACGATTTCATCGAGCGGCTCTTCGTCGCGCATTCGCACGACTACCTGCTGTGCTTCTCGAACCGCGGCAAGCTCTACTGGCTGAAGGTGTTCGAGGTGCCGGCCGGCAGCCGAACCAGCCGCGGCAAGCCGATCGTCAACATGTTCCCTCTCGAAGAAGGCGAGAAGATCACCGCGGTCGTGCCGGTCAAGGAGTTCGACGAGGAGCACTTCGTGTTCATGGCCACCGCGCAGGGGACGGTGAAGAAGACGCCGCTCGCCGAGTTCTCGCGCCCGCGCCCGAGCGGCATCATCGCTGTCGGCCTCGACGAGGGCGACTACCTCGTCGGCGCGGCGCTCACCGACGGCAAGTACGACGTGATGCTCTTCTCCTCCGAAGGCAAGGCGGTGCGCTTCGAGGAAGGGGACGTGCGGCCCATGGGCCGGCAGGCCACCGGGGTCCGAGGCATGCGATTGGGCGAGGGGCAGCGGGTCGTTTGCATGCTCGCCGCGAGCGACGAGTCGAAGGGCGTGCTGACCGCGACCGAGAACGGCTTCGGCAAGCGCACGCCGCTAGGTGAGTACCCGCGCCACGGCCGCGGCGGCCAGGGCGTGATCTCGATCCAGACCTCCGAGCGCAACGGCAAGGTGGTCGGCGCCGTGCTGGCAGACGACCACGACGAGGTGATGCTGATCTCGACCGGCGGCGTGCTGATCCGCACCGCCGTCGCACCGATCCGCGAGATGGGCCGCTCGACACAGGGCGTCACGCTGATCGCGCTCTCCGACGGCGAGAAACTTGCTGGTCTGGAGCGCATCGAGGAGCGCGATCTCGGCGCCAACGGCAATGGCAACGGCGGCAACGGCGAGCACGCCGAAGATGCGCCGTCGTCCGACGCCTCACCGGATGCGCCCGCCGAGCCGCCGCCGCCCACCGTGCACTGACTCTCGAGGTCCCTCCGCCTATGTCGCGCATCTTCAATTTCAGCGCGGGCCCCGCCATGCTGCCCGCGGAAGTCCTGTCCCGTGCCGGCGATGAAATCCTCGACTGGCATGGCAGCGGCATGTCGGTGATGGAGATGAGCCATCGCGGCAAGGAATTCATCGGCATCGCCGCCGACGCGGAAAAGGATTTGCGCGAGCTGCTCGCCATCCCGCCGAACTACAAGGTGCTCTTTCTGCAGGGGGGCGCGACGCTGCAATTCGCGCAGGTGCCGATGAACCTGCTCGCCGGCAAAGGCAAGGCCGACTATGTCGCCACCGGCGAATGGTCGAAGAAGGCGATCAAGGAAGCGAAGGCACTTTGCGACGTCCACATCGCCGCCAGCTCGGAGGACAAGAACTTCACGTATGCCCCGAAGACGTTCTCCACCCGGAAGGACGCGGCGTACCTCCACGTCTGCACCAACGAGACGATCGGCGGGGTGGAATACCACCAGGTGCCGCAGAGCGACATCCCGCTGGTCGCCGACATGTCGTCCCACTTTCTGTCGCGGCCGATCGAGGTCGCCAAATTTGCGCTGATCTACGCCGGCGCGCAGAAGAACGTCGGCCCGGCCGGACTGACTATCGTGATCGTGCGCGAGGACCTGCTTGGCAAAGCG
>DATDCR010000161.1:0-11297 GCA_036524215.1 Burkholderiales bacterium | reverse complement strand
CAAACGTCGCCCGGCGCCGCGCTCGGCAAGGTCATCGGCCCGTCGTTTGCGCGCCACGAGGTCCCTTCGGTCGTCGAGAAACTGATCGAGTGCTATCTGGAGCGGCGCGACAGCGAGGCAGAGCGCTTCGTCGACGTCGTGCACCGCATTGGAATCGAGCCGTTCAAGGAGCACGTCTATGCCGATGCTGATCAAGGGGCGCCAGGTCGTCGTCGAGAACGAGCCCTCGCCTGAAACGGCGAAGGTGCTGCGCCTCGAGCCGGCCGATGACCCCGGCGCGGTCGCAGGATCGCTCGCCGAGGTGGCTCGCGTCGAGGTCGACTTTCCGAAGTTCGGCGACGGCCGCGGCTTCTCTACCGGCCGGCTGCTGCGCGAGCGCTACGGCTACAAGGGCGAGCTGCGGGCTGTCGGCCATATCACGCGCGACCACCTTCCGTTCCTGGAACGCTGCGGCTTCGACGCCTTCGAGCTTCGCGATGGGGAAGACCCCTTCGAAGCGCTCGCCAGCTTCGAAGTGTTCTCCAACAGCTATCAGTCGTGAGCGGTACCGTTTATCTCGTCGGCGCCGGCCCGGGGGCGGTCGACCTCCTGACCCTGCGCGCGGCAAGGCTGCTCGAGCGTGCCGACATCGTGTTCCACGATGCGCTTGTGCATGCGGAAGTCCTCGCGCTCGCCGCGCGCGCCGAGAAGGTGTCGGTCGGCAAGCGCTGCGGCCGACACTCCACGGTGCAGCACTTCATCAACAAGCAGTTGGTGGATGCGGCGCGCAAGCACGCGATTGTCGTGCGGCTGAAGGGCGGCGACCCGATGCTTTTCGGCAGGGCCCATGAAGAAATCGTGTCCCTGCGCCGCGCCGGCATTTGCGTCGAGGTCGTCCCCGGCGTGACGGCCGCTTCGGCGGCAAGCGCGGATCTGGCGGTGTCGCTCACGCGACGGGGGCTCGCGCGCAGCGTTGCCTTCGTCACGCCTCGCGTGGGCAATGGCGCGCCCGAAAGCAGCTGGGCGCGGGCCGCGGTGGCGGCCGATACGGTCGCGATCTACATGGGTGCCGGCGAGGCGCAAGCGATCGCGCGTGCGTTGATTGACGCAGGTAAACCGCCGGCCACGCCGGTGGCTATCGTGGAAGGGGCCTCGTTACCGCAGGCGCGGATTGTCTATGGAACGTTGGCGGAGCTGCCAGCGCTGAGCCTTCGCCTGCCCGGCGCGCCCTCGATCATCCTGCTGGGCGAGGTGCTAGCCGAGGCTGCGGCTCGCGCAGCGCGATCCACAGCGCGTAAAACGCGAGCACGGTAAACCACACCAGGGCCCAGCCGGCGATCGAAAGGCCGAGGAAGGTCCAGTCCACCGCCGCGCATTCGCCGCTGCCCATGAACACTTTCTGGATCGTGCGCCCGAGCGGCAGGTTGTTCAGCATGAAGAACAGATCCGGCCCGCACTGCGGCACCTTGTCCGGCGGCAAGTGCTGCAGCCAGACCTGGCGAGCCGCCGTGGCCGCGCCGCCGGCCGCGAAAAGGATGATCAGCGCGGCGTAGATCGCGGTGCCGACGCGTCCGGGTCCGTGGATGGCGGCAATCACGAACAGCACGAGCACGGCGACGAAGAAGCCCCGCTGCACCATGCAAAGCGGACAGGGCTCGATTCCCTTCTGGTACTGGAGGAACAGCCCGTAGCCGAGAAGCAGGACGGGGACCAGTGCGCCAAGCGCGAAAGCGGAACGTGGGTGTCTGAGCATGTTCATGTCGGGAGGGCCGGAAGGATGCGACCGGCGGCCTCGCCAAAGCCGATGGTAGCGTAGCCCTGGCGTGCGCAACGGCCGCGCTGGATCACTTCGTCGCCATCCTCCAGAAAACCCCGCCTTTCACCACCCGTCAGCATTTTCGGATTCTTGCCGCCTTGCGTGAGTTCCATCATGGAGCCGACCGAGTCCGGCGTTGCGCCGGAGATCGTGCCAGAGCCGAGCAGATCGCCGGGCAGCAGGTTGCAGCCGTTCGACGTGTGGTGCGCGACCATCTGCGCCACCGTCCAGTAGGAATCGCGGAAGCTGCCGTGCGAGAGCCGCATCGGCGTCTTCATCGTCGGTGTGCGCAAGTGCATCTCGAGCTCGATCGCGTAGCCGCCTTCGTGCTGGTCTGCCTCGTCCATCAGGTAGGGCAACGGCGCCGGGTCTCCTTCTGCACGCGGGAACGCCGCACAGCGATAAGGCTCGAGCGCATCGAGCGTCACGATCCAAGGCGAGATCGTGGTGGCAAAGCTCTTGGCGAGAAAGGGTCCCAGCGGCTGGTATTCCCAGGCTTGCAAGTCGCGCGCCGACCAATCGTTCAGCAGCACGGCGCCGAAGAGGTGCTCGAGCGAATCCTGGATGGAGATCGGCCGCCCGAGATGGTTCCCGGCGCCGACGACGAAGCCGAGCTCGCATTCGTAGTCGAGCCTTCGGCTGGCGCCGAAAACCGGTTCGGCAACTTCCGGCGCCTTCCTCTGGCCGAGCGGCCGGCGCACCGCGGTGCCGGATACGACGATCGACGAGGCGCGACCGTGATAGCCGATCGGCAGCCACTTGTAGTTCGGCAGGAGCGGATTGTCGGGCCGCAGCATTCGCCCCATGTTGGTGGCGTGATGAATGCCGGTAAAGAAATCGCTGTAATCCCCGACGGCAACGGGCAGCAAGAGCTCAGCTTGCTTCATGGGCAACAGGTAGCGTTGCAGTCGTTTCCTTTGCCGGCTCTTCGTGCTCAGCGCGCGTGAGAGCTCGCGCCTGATCTTCCTCATCGCCGATCGGCCCAAAGCGGCGAGCCCATTCAATGTCGGGCCGGTGCGCAAGCCGAAGGCGGCGAGGTCGAGAATCTGATCGCCGATCGCCACGGCCCCTCGTGCCGCGTCCTTCTGCCCGCGCCGCTTGAAGACGCCGAAAGGAAGGTTCTGGATCGGAAAGTCGCAGCCCGGCTCGTTCGCCGATTCGACCCAGCTTTGCAGCGCGGGATCGTGCGTCTCGTCGAGCTTCAAGGCCGGGCTCGCCTGAATGCGGCCCAGACTTGGTCGTAATTCTTCTGCAGCTCGCGGGCGTTCATCGCAAAGCGCGTGGGCTGGAATACGTGGCGCGACTCCCACATGAACGCGAGGCCGTCGTCCAGCTTCAGCGGCTCGAGCTTGGCCTGGGTGGCGCGCTCGAAGGTCGCCACGTCCGGACCGTGCGCCGACATGCAGTTATGGATCGAGACGCCGCCCGGCAGAAAGCCTTGCGCTTTAGCGTCGTATTTGCCGCGCACGAGTCCCATCAGCTCGCTCATCACGTTGCGATGGAACCACGGCGGCCGGAAGGTCTCTTCGGCCACCAGCCAGCGCGGCGGGAAGATGACGAAATCGCAATTCGCGACGCCCGCCTGGCCGGACGGCGAGGTGAGGACGGTGAAGATCGAAGGGTCCGGATGGTCGAAGCTCACCGTGTTGATCGCCATGAAGCGCGCGAGCTCGTACTTGTAGGGCACGTAGTCTCCGTGCCAGGCGACGACATCGAGCGGTGAATGCCCGAGCCTCGTGGCCCACAAGCCGCCCATGAACTTCGCCACCAGCTCGCATTTGCCGCTTTCCTCGAAGGCGGCGACGGGCGCCATGAAATCGCGAGCCTGCGCGAGCCCCTGCGAGCCGATCGGCCCGAGCTCCGGCAAGCGAAACGGCGCACCGTAGTTCTCGCACACGTAGCCACGCGCCTTCTTGCCGAGGAGCATTACGGCGAACTTCATGCCGCGCGGCACGACGGCGATTTCGCCCGGGCCCACATCGAGCTTGCCAAGCTCCGTGGCGATGAGCAGGCCGCCCTCCTGCGGAACGATCATCCACTCGCCATCGGCGCAAAAGAAATAGCGCCGCTGCATCGAGCGGTTGGCGCGATAGAGGTGGACGGCTACGCCGGTTTGCGCCGCCGGGGAGCCGGAACCGGCGAGGGTGGCGAGCCCCTCGAGGAAATCGGTTGGCTTGCTCGGGATAGGAAACGGGTCCCAACGAAGGCGATTCGGTGGTGTCTCGACTTCGGAGAACGGTCCCGATCGCACCATGCCCTGCGCCATGCGCTTGTAGGGACCATGCGCCGCCGAGGGCCGCAGCTTGTAGAGCCAGGTGCTGAGATTCTCTGCGCGCGGCGCGGTGAATGCCGTGCCGGAAAGCACCTCGGCATAAAGCCCGCGCGGTGCCCGCTGCGGGGAATTGCGCCCGATGGGCAGCGCGCCCTCGAGTGCTTCGCTGGAGAAGACGTTGCCGAAGCCGTTCTGGTAGCGAAGCGCCGGCATTTCAGGCGGCCGGCTTCAGGACGCCACGCCTCACCTGGTCGAGCTCCATCGACTCGAAGAGCGCGCGGAAATTTCCTTCGCCGAAGCCCTCGTCCCCCTTGCGCTGGATGATCTCGAAGAAGATCGGACCGATCAGGGTCTTGGTGAAGATCTGCAGCAGCAATCCGCCGGCGGGGCTGCCGTCGAGCAGGATCTTTCTCTTCTTCAATTCCTCCAGCGGCTCGCCGTGGCCCGGCAGGCGCTTGTCGAGAAGCTCGTAATACGTATCCGGCGAATCGAGAAGCTCCACGCCGCTCGCCCGCAGGCGGTCCACGGTCGCATAGATATCCGACGTGTGAAGGGCGATGTGCTGGATGCCTTCGCCGTGATAGGCGTCCAGGTATTCCTGGATCTGCGAGCGATCGTCCGAGGACTCGTTAATCGGAATCCGGATGCGCCCGCACGGGCTCGTCATCGCCTTGGATTTCAGCCCCGTCAGCTTGCCCTCGATGTCGAAGTAGCGGATCTCGCGGAAGTTGAACAGGCGCTCGTAGAACTCGGCCCATTCCTTCATGCGGCCGCGGTGCACGTTGTGCGTCAGATGATCGACATGCGTGAGTCCCGTGCCAGCCGGTGCGCTCGCTTCGCGGCGCCAGAAGGCTTCGAAACCGGGCAGCGGCCGGAAGTCGACGTCGTAGATCGTGTTGCCGTAGGCATTGTCCGGATAGCGATCGACCAGGTAGATGAGCGAATCGCCGATGCCCTTGATGGCAGGAATGTTGAGCTCCCCGGGGCCGGCATGGTTCTCCACGCCCCAGGCGCCGCGTTCGACGAGTCGGGCGTACGCTGCCGCCGCGTCGCGCACGCGAAACGCCATGGCGCACACGCTCGATCCGTGGCGGCGCGCGAAGTTCTGCGCGAAGGAGCGAGGCTCTGCGTTCAGGATGAAGTTGACGTTGCCCTGCTTGTAGAGCGCGACGTCCTTGTGCCGATGACGCGCGACTCGCTGAAAGCCCAGCCGTTCGAAGAGCGCACCCAGCGCCTTCGGATCCGGCGCGGCATACTCGACGAATTCGAATCCGTCGGTCTGGATCGGGTTTTCCCAGGCGTCCTTGTCGTGCTCGGCCATGACCTTGCCTCTTGCGATCGATTGTATGATGCCGGCCCTATGCCAAGGGTTCCTCTGGCGGATTTCGAGCCCGCCCTCAAGAAACGTCTCGAAGAGCTGTGGGGCACGCCCCCGAACCTCTATCGCGCGCTCGGCAACCACCCCAAGCTGGTGGCTGCCTGGACCGAATTTTCCAAGATGCTGCGTTACGACACGCGCACGCCGAGGGCGTTGCGCGAGCTCGTCATCCTGCGGGGCGCGCAGCTGATGCGCTCGGAGTACGAGTGGGCCCAGCATCTGGCGATGGCGCGCAAGGCGGGCATCACCGAGGCACAGATCCAGGCCTTGCCGAACTGGCGCACTTCGAGCGAGTTCAACGAGCGCGAAAAGGCGGCTCTCGCTTTGAGCGAAGCCGTGACGCAGGGGAAGGTGAGCGATGCCGTGTACGCCGACGTTTCGCGGCATTTCGACCACCACGACTACGTCGAGCTCGCCACGGTGGCCGCTTTCTATGCGATGGTCGGCCGCATGCTCGATGCGATGGCGGTGCCGCTCGAAGCGGACATGCGCTCTTATCAGCCGAAGCTGCCGTGACCCGAAGCTACCGCTATTACGAGTTCGTGATGGCGGCGTTCGTTGCCGTGCTGATCTGCTCGAACCTCATCGGACCGGCGAAGATCGTGCAGGTCGATGGCTTGCCGGCATTTGGCGCCGGACTGCTCTTCTTTCCGATCTCGTATGTCTTCGGCGATGTCCTCACCGAAGTCTACGGGTACGCGCATGCGCGGCGGGTGATCTGGGCCGGCTTCGCCGGCCTTGCGTTTGCCGCTTTCATGGCGGCGGTCGTTGTCGCGCTGCCGCCGGCCCCGTTCTGGAAAAATCAGGAAGCCTACGAGATCGCCTTCGGCACCACCTGGCGCATTGCCGGCGCCTCGATGATCGCCTACTTCTGCGGCGAATTCGCCAACTCGTACGTGCTGGCCAAGATGAAGATCATGACGGAAGGACGCTGGCTGTGGACGCGCACCATCGGCTCGACGATCGTCGGCGAGGCCGTCGATTCGGCGATCTTCTATCCGCTCGCGTTCTACGGCGCCGGAATCATGCCGAACGAAGTGCTGCCGGCGATCATGCTGGCGCAGTTCGTGGGCAAGGTCGGCGTGGAGGTGGTCTTCACGCCCGTGACCTACAAGCTGGTCGGCTTCCTCAAACGTGCGGAGAACGAGGACTTTTACGACCGCGGCACGAACTTCACGCCGTTCACGCTGAAAGCCTAGCCCGCTCTAGCGGCGGTTTTTCTTTCGATATTGCTCGAGCGCGCGCCGCAGCGCCTGGCGCTCGGCGCTCGGGCGGTCATCCATCAGAAAACGGCCATCGGCTTCGACGTAATACTGTCCGGCCATCCGGTGACCCGCGTCGGCAAGGTCCCAGATGATGAGGCGGTGAGCGCCGACGGCGAGCTCCGTCACGACCTGATTGCCGGGCGCGAGGTATTGGTCGAACACTCGCCGGAATTCTTCTTCTCCCACCCGGGCTCGATAGTCCGCCAACACCTCGCGACGACGGGCAGGTTCATTGGAGAGCTGAGCCGCAGCTTCGATGTCTCCAGCGGCGAGGAGGCGGAGGATATGGCGCGCCGCCGGCTGAGCGCTCGCTTCCCCCGCGGAAATCACGCGGTGTGTGAGTAGCGTTCTCTCTTCGCCCCGCGCCGTGAGCGAGACCAGCGCGAGCGTCAGGAGCAAGATCCGGACGACCAAACCTCAGGCCGCCGCGCGCTGCTTGTTGGACTCGTCGAAGCGAGTCCAGAGGTCGGCTTCCTTCTTCCGCACGGCCGCGAGATTGCGCATCTTCACATGGCCGAAGCCGCGGATCTCTTCCGGCAGCGAGGCGAGCTGTATAGCGAAAGCGTGATTGGCCGGCGAAAGCCTTGCGAGCAGCCGCTCGATGGTTTCCTCGTACTGCGCGATGAGCCTGCGTTCGGTGCGCCGCTCATCCGTATAGCCAAAAATGTCGAAGGCCGTGCCGCGCAGGCCTTTCAGGCCTTTCAGAACACGCAGCAGCGGCAGCACCCACGGCCCGAAACGCATCTTGCGCAGCTCGCCGGTGTTCGGATCCCGCGGCGCGAAAAGCGGCGGCGCGAGGTGGAACACCATTTTGTAGTCGCCTTCGAACATGCCGTCGATCTTCCGCTCGAGCGCGCCGTCCGCATGCAATCGCGCAACTTCGTATTCATCCTTGTACGCGAGGAGCTTGGCGTAGTAGCGCGCCACTGCCTCGGTCAGCTTGGTCGACCCGATCGCTTCCCGCTCGTGCGCGCGCACTCGTTCCACCAGCCGGCGATAGCGTTGCGCGTACGCGGCGTTCTGGTAAGCCGTCAGCAATTGCACGCGACGCTCGACCAGCTCGTCGAGGTTGCGCGAGAAATGTTCACCGATGGCGATGACATCGGCCGGCCGCGCGGTGCGCTCGACGCGCTCAGGATCCACCGCGGCGCGGCGACCCCATTCAAAGCTCTGCTTGTTGAACTCGACCGCGACGCCGTTGAGCTCGATGGCACGCTGGAGCGAGGCGCCTGCGACTGGAACCCAGCCCTTCTGGTACGCGTAGCCCAGCATGAACATGTTGGTGGCGATCGAATCGCCCATCAGGCCGGTGGCGAGCTGGGTGGCGGACACGAAGGCGACGTTGGCATCGCCGCAGGCCTCGACGATGTCCTGCTGCAGATTGCTGCCGGGCAGCTGCCAATCGGGGTTTCGCACGAAGTCGGCCGTGGGGGTCACCGAGCCGTTGACCACGGCGTGCGTGTGGCCGCGTGCCATCTTGGCGATCGCATCGGTGCTCGCGGTGACGACGAGGTCGCAGCCGACGACGAGGCTCGCGCCGCCGGTGTCGATACGCGTTGCCGTCAATGCCTCGGCGTTCGCCGCGACTTGCACGTGCGACATCACGGCGCCGTATTTCTGCGCCAGGCCGGACATGTCGAGCACCGAGACGCCTTTGCCTTCGAGGTGCGCCGCCATGGCGACGATCTGCCCGATGGTGATGACGCCGGTGCCGCCGATGCCCGTGACGAGGATGCCGTAAGGCGTCTGAAGCTGCGGCTCCTGCGGTTCGGGCAGCGGTGGGAAGTCGCTCGCCGCCTTTGCGGCGGCGCGGCCTTTCTTCAGCTTTCCGCCTTCCACCGTCACGAAGCTCGGACAGAAGCCTTTAACGCACGAGAAATCCTTGTTGCACGACGATTGGTTGATCACTCGCTTGCGGCCGAGCTCCGTTTCCAGCGGCTCGACCGACAGGCAGTTCGATTTCACGCTGCAGTCGCCGCAGCCCTCGCAGACCATCTCGTTGATCACGGCCCGCTTCGCCGGATCCGGATATTCGTTCTTCTTGCGGCGCCGGCGCTTCTCAGAGGCGCAAGTCTGGTCGTAGATCAAGGCCGACACGCCGGGTTTCTCGCGCAGCTCGCGTTGAACCGCGTCGAGCTCATCGCGATGGCGGATGGTGACGCCGGGCGCCCAATTCGTGGCGGGCGGATATTTCTTCGGCTCGTCGGTGACCACGATGATCGGCGCCACGCCCTCGGCGGCGATCTGGCGCGAAATCATCGGCGGATCCAACGGGCCGTCGTGGCGCTGGCCGCCGGTCATGGCGACCGCGTCGTTATAGAGAATCTTGTAGGTCATGTTGACCTTGGCCGCTACTGCCGCGCGCACCGCGAGAAGGCCGGAGTGGAAATAGGTTCCGTCGCCAAGGTTGGCAAAGATGTGCTTTTCGTCGGTGAACGGCGCCTGGCCGATCCACGGTGCGCCTTCTCCGCCCATGTGGGTGAAGGTGGCGGTATTGCGGTTCATCCAGACCGCCATGAAATGGCAGCCGATGCCCGCCGTCGCCCGGCTGCCTTCGGGTACGCGGGTAGAGGTGTTGTGTGGGCAGCCCGAGCAGAAATACGGCTGGCGCACCGCCGTTACGCGAGGACGCGCGAGCGCCTTTTCCTTGAAGTCGAGGAAAGCGAGGCGCTCGCGGAACTGCGAGCCGAGCTTCGCCGCCATGCCGAGCTTGTCGAGCCGCTGCGCGATCGCTCGTGCAACCATCGCCGGAGAATGCTCGTACTGGGCTGGAAGGAGCCACGTGCCGGCAGGCTGGCCGCCGTGGCGGCTCCACTCGCCGCTATCGTCGAACTTGCCGACCACGCGCGGCGCACGCGAGCCTTCTTTCCAGTTGTACAGCTCTTCCTTGATCTGGTACTCGATGAGCTGGCGCTTTTCCTCGACGACGAGGATTTCCTCCAGGCCTTCGGCGAAGCGGCGGGCGCCTTGCGGCTCGAGCGGCCAGGACATGGCGACCTTGTAGATGCGCAGGCCGATGTCCCGGGCGACTTTCTCATCGATGCCAAGGTCCGCCATCGCACGCATGACGTCGCCAAAGGATTTTCCGGTGGTCACGACGCCAAGGCGCGCGCCCGGAGAATCCCACACCATGCGGTCCAGGCCGTTCGCGCGCGCGTAAGCCAGCGCCGCGTACACCTTGTAATCGAGGAGCCTCGCTTCCTGCTCCAGGATGCCGTCCGGCCATCGCACGTTGAGCCCGCCCGGCGGCATGGCGAAGTCCGTCGGCAGCGTGACGCGGACTCGCTCCGGATCCACGATCACCGAGGCGCCGGATTCGACGACATCGGTTACGCACTTGAACCCGATCCAGCAGCCGGAGTAACGGCTCATCGCATAGCCGTGCAGGCCCAGGTCCAGGTAGTCCTGGACGTTGGCCGGATTCAGCACCGGAATCAGGCAGGCCTTGAAGATGTGCTCCGACTGGTGCGGCAGCGTGGAAGACTTCGCCGCGTGATCGTCGCCGGCGAGCGCAAGCACGCCGCCGGTCCTCGACGTGCCGGCGGCGTTGGCGTGCTTGAACACGTCGCCGCAGCGATCGACGCCAGGCCCCTTGCCGTACCACATCGAGAACACGCCGTCGTAGCGGGCGCGCGGAAAGAGATTGAGCTGCTGCGTACCCCAGATGGCCGTCGCGGCGAGGTCTTCGTTTACGCCCGGCTGGAAACGGACATGACTTCGCTCGAGATGCGCTTTCGCGCGCCAGAGTGCCTGGTCGAGGCCGCCGAGCGGCGAGCCGCGATAGCCGGAAACGAATCCCGCGGTGTTCAGCCCGGCCCGCGCATCGCGTTCGCGCTGCAGCATCAGGAGCCGGATGAGCGCCTGCGTACCGGTGAGGAACACGCGCCCGCGCTCGAGCGTGTACTTGTCGTCGAGCGATGCAGCGGCGAGGATGCTTGGATCGACCGGAGCGTTCATCTCAATTCGGGGTCAGGGCACTAACCCAATTATCAGGCAACCGGCACGCCTGCCGGCCCCTTGAGCCTCGGCTTCGTCGTGCCGGCCCAGCGGTCCCAGTAAGGCTCGGGGCCGAAGGATTCGGCGAGGAATTCGATGAACACGCGCGTCTTCGCTGGCAGAAAGCGCCTGTGGGGATACACGGCATAGATCGCGACGTCGGAATGGAAAACATATCCCGGCAGCAGGGTCACCAGCGACCCGTCCTTCAATTCGCGATAGACGTCCCAGGTCGACTTCAATGCAACCCCGAGTCCTGCGAGCGCCCATTCGCGCAGCACTTCCCAGTTGTCGCAGCAGTAACGACCCTTCACTCGGATCGAGCCGGGGCGGCCGTCGGCGGCCTTGTAATCCCAATCGCCTACGAAATCGCGAGCCGTCAGGCAATTGTGCTTGGCAAGATCGGCGGGCGTATGGGGCGTGCCATGCGCAGCGAGATAAGCGGGGCTCGCACAGACCACGCGCCGATTCGGTGCGAGCTTGCGCGCAGCGAGCGATGAATCCTGCAGGTCGGCGATCGCCACCGCGAGATCGAAGCCTTCATCCATGATGTTGACCGTACGGTCGGAGAGGCTGAGGGCGAGCTCGACC